>DRQE01000134.1 GCA_011371515.1 Deltaproteobacteria bacterium | reverse complement strand
GAACTTCGTTGTGGGCAAGACCAACGAGTTTGCCCATGCCGCATGCTTTGCCGTATCGAACCATCTGGGCAGTAAGTACAACCCTCTTTTTATATACGGCAGTGTAGGTCTCGGAAAGACACACCTTCTGCAGGCAATAGGAAACAGGGTGTTGCAGCGGGACGAACCACTGAGGGTATGCTATTACACATCCGAAAAGTTTATGAACGAGTTTATAAACTACATCAGCAGAAACCGTATGGATGAGTTCAGAAGGAAGTTCAGAAATGTGGACCTTCTGCTTATAGACGATATACAGTTCTGGTCGGGTAAGGGAAGAACGCAGGAAGAGTTCTTCCACACATTCAATGCCCTATATGAGGCAAGAAAACAGATAGTGCTCACAAGCGATCGCTACCCAAAAGATATGGACGGAATAGAGGAAAGGCTCAGAAGCAGGTTTGAGTGGGGGCTTGTTGCTGACATACAGCCACCAGACCTTGAGACCAAGATAGCCATACTCAAAAAGAAGGCTTCAAACGAAGGGATAGAGCTACCAGACGATGTGGCAGAGTGGCTTGCAAAGGTGAGTGGCTCAAATGTAAGAGAGCTCGAAGGATACCTTAACAAGATAATAGCCATCTCAAGCCTTACAGGTAGAGACATAAACCTTACCATGTGCAAGGAGTCACTTAAAAATCAGGTAAGGTTTGAGGAAAGAAGAGCCCTTTCAATAGAGGAGATACAGAAGGTGGTTGCAAGGGAATTTAATGTTAAACTGTCTGATCTGAAATCGAAAAGAAGATACAAAACAATAGCACTTCCAAGACAGATTGCCATGTTTATTGCAAGAGAGTATGGAAAGTTCTCCTTTCCCGAGATAGGCTCGGCATTCGGCGGAAAGGACCATTCGACGGCAATACATGCTGTAAAGAAGATAGAAAAGCTACTTTCAGAAGATAAGGAGCTTAAAAACAGGGTAAATAAAATTATCAACAGGCTCTCTGTTGGTTAGCTGTTAAAAACAGGGTTGATAAAGTATATCTACTTTTTGAAATGACTTTAAAACAGCTTTTCATTAAAGATATGAACAGCCTTTTGTGATTGTTTTCAAACACCTTGACGAGTTTTTAACATATGAACAGCCATATACTATATAATACTATGTTTTAAAGAAATTAAAGGAGAAGCAGGGTATGAAGATAACTGTAGACAAAACAGAGCTCATCAAGGTTTTACAGAGAGTGCAGGGTATAGTGGAAAAGAGAAACACTCTGCCCATACTTTCGAATGTGCTTATAGAAGGTGCCAATGGTGGCATAACCATAATGGCAACAGACCTTGAGATATTCATAAAAGACATATGCCCTGCAGATGTTGACGAAAAAGGTGCCATAACAGTAAATGCAAGAAAGCTCTTTGAGATAGTGCGAAGCCTTCCTGAAGAAAGGGTTGATATAAACATTGCCGAAGACAAGATGGGTATTGTAAGCGGGAAGGTTAAGTACAACATTATGGGTATCCCTGCAAAGGAGTTTCCTGCATTTCCCTCTGTTCCAGAGGATAGCCTTGCAAGGATAGACCAGAAACTCCTGAGTGATATGATAGATAAAACCGCATTTGCAGTATCAACAGACGAGACCCGTTACAACATAAACGGCTTCTTCCTTCAGAAAGAAGACAGCCGTATAAGGATGGTTACAACCGATGGGCACAGGCTTGCACTCATTGAAAAGGACTATGATAGTATACCCGTAGACACAGAAGGCGTCATACTTCCAAGAAAGGGCGTTGTAGAGTTGAGAAAACTATTCGAAGAAGAGGGCTCCTTCTTCTTTGGTATATCGGAAAAGAATGCAACCATCAAAAAAGATACCACAATAATGAATATAAGACTTATAGAAGGTGAGTTTCCAGACTACAAACAGGTCATACCAAAGGAGAACGACAAACGGGTTGTTGCAGACCGCACGGAGCTTCTTGAGGCACTTAAAAGGGTATCCATACTCGCATCTGACAGGATAAAGGGGGTTAAGTTCAGCTTCTCAACCGGTAGACTCGTTCTTTCATCGTCGAATCCCGATATAGGTGATGTGGTTGATGAACTTGATGTTGAGTATCATGGTCAGGAGCTAGAGGTTGCCTTCAATGCAAGGTATTTCATAGATGTATTCAGTGTCATGGAAGAAGATAGAGTGGTAATGGAGTTTAAGGACTCCGTAAGCCCCGGGGTTGTAAAGCCAGAGGGCTCGGAGGACTACCTATATATAGTTATGCCAATGAGACTATAAGATAAAAAGGAGATGATATAGATGAAAAGAACCTATCAGCCAAGCAATGTGAGGAGAAAGAGAACCCACGGGTTCCTTAAAAGGATGGAGACTTCTGGAGGAAGGGCTGTTCTTAAAAGGAGAAGAGCCAAGGGTAGAAAGCGCCTTACTGTAATCACCGGTGGCAAATAAAAGTTGAAGGCCCACAGGTTTACAAAAAAGGAACGACTTAAAAATACCCGTGAATTTATAAGGGCAAGAAAAGAAGGAAGAAGATACACAACGAAAAACTTTGTGATATACATTGTGCCAAACGATATGGGCTTTAACAGGCTGGGGCTTTCAGTTGGTGCGCATGTGGGAGGAGCTGTAAAGAGAAACAGGATAAAAAGGCTTTTAAGAGAGTTCTTCAGGCTAAATAAAGACCTCTTCCCAACTTCCTCCGATATAGTTATATCCGTAAAAAAGGGTATAAAGACCGATTGTATAAGTTATCATGATGTAAGAAGAGAGCTCTGTGCCCTTTTTGAGAGGATTTTGAAGAGATGATAAAGGAGCTTTTAAAGGTCATACTCAGAGGTTACAAACTCTTTATATCTCCCCTGCTGCCACCGAGCTGCAGGTTCTACCCCTCGTGCTCCGATTACGCAATGATGTCCATAGAAAGATACGGAGCAGCAAGGGGTATTGTGCTTGCTATAAAGAGGGTTTTAAGGTGTCATCCCTTTAACCAAGGTGGCTATGACCCCATACCAGAAAGAAAGGAACGATAAGAGATGTTCGAGACCGACAGAAAGAGACTCATAATAGCAATGGTTCTTTCATTTCTTGTAATAATCTTCTATCCCAAACTACTCGAATACCTTGGTATCGAGACCCCTGCAACAAGACAGGAAGAGACAACAGCTGAACAGCCCGTTGCACAGACAGAAAAGACCGATAGCAAACAAGCAGAGCCAACAAAACCAGCAAAAACGGTAAAGGCAGAACCACCTGTAACACCTTCTCTGCCAGAAGTCGAAGAGAGGTTAGTAACCGTTGATACGCCTCTTTACACTGCTGTGCTCAGTAGCTATGGCGGTGGGCTCAAGAGTTTCAAGCTCAAACACTACAAGCAGACCATGGAGGAGGGCTCAAAGCCCGTAGACATAGTTAATCCTGTCGACGGCATATATCCCCTTATGACGAGGCTCAAGGTAACGGGGCTTCCTGAAGTGCCTGCCTTTACAATAACAGGAAAGGACCTCTCCATAGAAAAGGGCCAGAAAGGAGAACTCCTTTTTGTATGGCATGGCAAAGACGGCACGGTTATTGAAAAAAGATACATATTCTCACCGGACAACTACACCTTGGATGTGGAAGTGAAGATCACAAACGGCAGAGGCGAGAGTATAAAGGGCACAGTCCTCAACGAAATATCGGGTAAGTTCGTGGTCTCTAAGAGTGATAGCTACTTCCACCATGGGCCCTTAAGAAGGATAGATGGCAAGACAAAGCGTCAGGATCCGGAGACAACCATAGAGATGGGCAAGGGAAGCCCTGAATGGATAGGTGTAGAGGACAAGTACTTCCTTCTTGCCATCATTCCAGAGGATAACAAAAACACCTTCTGGGAAAGCACCGTACCTTCCCAGTATGCCGGAAAGATAACCTTTGGAAAGACCCTTGAGCTTGAACCATCGCACCATGCAATAACAAGCTTTACGGCCTATATGGGCCCAAAGGAGTACGACAGACTTATAGCAATGGGCAGAGGGCTTGATGAGGCAATAGAGTTTGGACTCTTTTCTCTTATAGCAAGACCACTCCTTGTGGTTCTCAACTTCTTCGAGCGCTATGTGGGCAACTACGGCATAGCCATAATACTTCTTACGGTGGTGATAAAACTTCTGTTCTATCCACTTACGAAACACAGCCTCAACTCCATGCGCAAGATGCAGGAGATACAGCCCCAGATGCTCGCCATAAGAGAAAGATACAAGAACGACCGTGAGCGAATGAACAAAGAGCTTTACGAGCTTTACAAACGCTACAAGATAAACCCCCTGAGCGGGTGTCTGCCCATATTCCTGCAGCTGCCCGTGTTTGTTGGTCTTTACGAGGTGCTCTCTGTTGCCATAGAGCTGAGACATGCTCCCTTTATGCTCTGGATACAGGACCTTTCAGCAAAGGATCCCTACTACATAACCCCTGTGCTCATGGGCATAAGCATGTTCATCCAGCAGAAGATGACACCAACCACTATGGACCCGACACAGGCAAAGATAATGCTCATAATGCCGGTAATCCTTACCTTCCTATTCATGTCCTTCCCTTCGGGGCTTGTTATCTACTGGCTTGTAAACAATATACTCTCCATAGCACAGCAGTATCAGATATATAAAGATATGGGTAAGGCAAAAGCCTGAATACCTTTATGAACCGGAAGGATACAATAGTTGCCATCTCCACCCCTGTGGGCGAAGGAGCCATAGGGGTGGTCCGTATTTCTGGAAAGGATGCCCTTTCCATGGGCAAATCGCTCTTCAGCCCCTCAAACCCCGGAGCCCCCTATACACCCCAGAGGCTATACTATGGCACAATAAGAGATTCCAAGGGCAAAACAATAGACGACGGCTTCATGGTCTACATGAAAGCCCCCCACTCCTTTACCGGAGAGGATGTGGTAGAACTTCAGGCCCATGGAAGCATGGTGGTGCTTGAAAAGATTGTGGAGGCAGCAGTCGCTCTTGGGGCAAGACCTGCAGAGCCAGGGGAGTTTACAAAAAGGGCATTTCTCAATGGAAAGATGGATCTACTGCAGGCAGAGGCAGTTATAGACCTTATAAGGGCAAAGACAGACAGAGCCCTTCAGAGTGCGCGGGGAAGGCTTGAAGGAAGACTGTCTAAAAAGATAGCCAGCATTAAAGAGGCACTCTTGGAGCTTGCCACCTCCCTTGAGGCAGAGCTCGACTTTGCAGAAGAAGAGCTCGAAACCCTTCCAAAAGAGGCTCTCCTTGAGAGGCTTTCCTCTGTAGAAAAAGAGCTTACAGACCTTCTTGCCACATTCAAAGAAGGCAGAGCACTTAGAGAAGGGGTGAGTGTGGTAATCCTTGGTAGACCCAATGTGGGTAAATCTACCCTTCTGAACCTCATCTTGAGAGAAGAGCGTGCCATAGTTACCCCACAGCCGGGGACCACAAGGGACCTTATAGAAGAGGCGGTCTCCATACGGGGAGTGCCCGTAAGACTTGTGGACACGGCAGGGCTTCGTACCACAGAAGACCCCATAGAGAGCATCGGCATAGACAGGGCAAAAAGGCGGGCAGAAAGGGGAGAGCTGGTGCTCTTCGTGGTGGATGCATCAAAAGAGGAGGAACTGGAAAAAGACCTTTCAACCCTTGAAAGCCTCAAGGAAGAGCTTGAGGATAAGAGTTTTATTGTCGTTGCAAATAAGATGGACCTTGTGGAAAGCAAAGAAGAAAGAGCTCTCTCCTTGACCAGTATCTTCAGCGGGTTCAGGGTGGTGCCAATCTCTGCAAAGACAGAAGAGGGGCTAAAGGAGCTTGAAGATGCTATCTACAAGGAGGTTTGTGCAGGCACAGAGCCCGAAGAGCTTATAGTATCTGTAAGACACAGAGATGCCCTTAAAAGGTGCCTTGAGGGGCTCGAAAGGACAAAGAGATGTGTCGAAAGGGGCGAGCCGCAGGAGATTGTAACTGTGGAGCTTCGATGGGCACTGGCACAGCTCGGTGAACTTACAGGAGAGGTTACCACAGAAGACATACTCGACAGAATCTTCAGCACCTTCTGTATAGGTAAATAACACAATTCTATGGTAAACCAGACCGGTGGAAGCACGAAGGGTGTAATAAAGTAAGCCCTGCGGCAGGCTTAGAGCTGCACGGTAATCTTTGAAAGGTCTGCTATCTCTATATAGAGGGAGCGCACATAGTTAAGAAGGGAAAGCCTGTTCTCCTTTATCCTTTCATCCTCTGCCATAACCTTTACCCTGTCGAAGAAGGTGTCAACGGTCTCCTTTATGCCTGCAAGGGTTGTAAAGAGCTCCCTGTAGTTGGCCTCGTTGGATAGCCTTTTGAGTGCAGGCTTAAGCTCCCGAGCCTTTTTGAAAAGAGCCTTCTCTGGTTCCTCTGTAAGAAGGGTTTCGTCAGGTGTATCTTTAGGAGTTGAGCCTTTAAGAATGTTCGATACCCTTTTGAATGCCACTATGAGTTCTGCAAAGGCGGGGTGTTTTTTGAAATCCTCGAGGGCGCGTATCCTTTCCACTGTATCGGGAAGATTGAACCACGGGGTCGAAAGCACCGCCTCTATGGAATCGAAACTCAGCCCCTCTGAAAGAAGCCTCTGGCGAAGCCTCTCTTTGAAGAACTCGAGCACCCCGTAGATGGTTTTTTCCCTCTCAAAAGAGAGCTTTTCAGCCAGTATCTCTGCACTCTTTTCTACAAGCTCCTTTAGCCTTACTCTATAGCCTCTTTCAAGCACTATGGCTATTATGCCGAGTGCAAGACGCCTTAACCCGTAGGGGTCCTGTGTGCCCGTGGGAACAACACCTGTTGCAAAGCAGCCCACTATGGTGTCGAGCTTATCGGCAATGCTTATAACAGATGCCACATCGGTTGTTGGAAGTCTGTCGCCGGCGAATTGTGGAAGGTAGTGTTCGTATATGGCGTTGTATACCTCTGGTATTTCTCCGTGGATGCGGGCATACTCTCTGCCCATAATGCCCTGTAGTTTTGGGAACTCACCAACCATGCCGCTTGTAAGGTCACTCTTTGCAAGCATACTGGCTCTGCCAATGGCTATGTAGTTGAGCACACTCTCTGAAAGCCCCTTGTTTTCCATTGTGGCAGGGTTGTATCTTTCGGTAAGAAACTCCTCTGGCGAGGGGCGTTCCTCTGGTGGCTCTGCAATGCCGAGCCTTTCTGCAAGAAAGAGGGCAAGACGGGTAAACCTGACAACCTTCTCGTAGGATGTGCCAAGCTTTGCCTGAAAGACCACACCCTTTAGCTCCTCCACCCTTTCAGTGGGGCTTACCTTTTTGTCCTTCTCGTAGTAGAACTGTGCATCGCTGAGCCTTGCCCTTAAAACACGCTCGTTACCCCTTTTTATGGTCTCCACATCTCCGGGGGTGTTGGCAACGGTTATAAATGCCGGCATTAGCCCGCCCTTGGTTGAACGAACGGAGAAGTAGCGCTGGTGCTCCCGCATGGCATTTATAACCACCTCTTCGGGCATGGAGAGAAACTCCTCATCAAACCCACCCATTATCACCACAGGGTATTCCACGAGGTTTGCCACCTCATCAAGCAGTGTTTCGTCTTCAAGGAGCATGCCTCCTATCTTTTCTGCAAGCCCTTTCATCTCAGCGGTTATAAGTTCTTTTCTTTTCTCTGGAGATGGCACAACGAACCTCTTTTCAAGCCCCTCCACATAGGAGGCTGCAGAATCCACGGTAAACTCTTCGGGTGCACAGAACCTGTGTCCACGGGTCCTGCTGGAAGACTTAATGGGCCCGAAGCTGAATTCAACCACCTTTCCACCGTATATGGCAACCAGCCAGTGCAGGGGCCTCGGGTATGTTATGGTAAGTTCGTTCCAGCGCATGGTCTTTGGAAAGGATAGAGAGGAGACGACCCCCGAGAGTATCTCTGGAAGGATACTTTCGGTGGTTCTGCCTTTTACCTCTTTTATGCCGTATATGTACTCACCCTTCGGGGTCTCCACAACCTTAAGGTCCTTCTCGCTCAGCCCCTGTGAGCGCATGAAACCCTCGAGTGCCCGTGTGGGTCTTCCCTCTGGGTCGTATGCAGCCCTTTTGGCAGGTCCCTTTAGCTCGAGGGTTCTGTCGGGCTCCTTTTCCGATAGCCCTTCCACAACGGCTGTAAGCCTTCTGGGGGTGGCAAGGGTATAGATGCGGGCAAACTCAAGGGAGTGGGCGGAAAGCCTCTCTTTAAGGAGCCTTTCAAGCCCCCTTCTGCCCTCCTCTATGAATCTTGCAGGCAGCTCTTCAGAGCCTATCTCCAATAGAAGTTCCTTTGCCATCTTGAGGATATATCAATTTACCAGAATAGACGGGTTTTTCAAGAGGAAAACTCTTCTATTTCAGCCCATATCCCCGAGAGCATACTGCACAAGGGCTACTGCCACCATACCCATGGTCTCTGCCCTCAATACTCTGGGGCCACAGCCTACAGCCCTGTAGCCCTTACTTTCTGCAAGTGCCACCTCTTCTGCGGAAAAGCCACCCTCTGGGCCCACGGCAACCGTCACAGCCCCTGCGGGCTGGCCCAGTGCTTCCTTAAGGTGGGTTTTTGCCCTCTCATGGAAGATGAGTTTAAGTGGAGAGGTGGTGCCAGCTGTAAGGGCATCTTCAAACTCTGTTATGAGTATCTCTGGTGCAAGGGTTCTGCCGCACTGTTTGAGGCTCTCTATGGAGACCCGCTCAAGCCTCTCTTTAAGGCGGCCTATTCGCTCCACAGATGGCTCCCGCACGGTCCTTCTGGTGGTAAAGAGCACTATTCTGCTTACTCCCAGCTCTGTTGCCTTCTGCACGAGGAGGGTATTTTTGTCTCCCTTAAGAAGTGCCTGAAGGAGGGTTATCTTAATAGGGCTTTCTGTGGATGGTTCAAGCTCTTCACCAAGCCTTATAAGTGCAGAGAAGCGTGAAAGCCTTTCCACCCTACCCCTGAAGGCTCTACCCCTGCCGTCGAGCACAACCAGTGGGTCACCCTCTTTAAGCCGCAGGACCTTTTTAAGGTGGCGTAGCTCTTCTCCCTCTATGGTTGCAATACCACGGACGGTATCTATAAGGGGTGTATAAAACCTTCTCAGCCCTTTTTCATAACCACTGCCACCCATTCTTTAAGTGTAAACCTCCTTATAAGAGAAAACGAAAGCCCTGAAAAGTGCTCTACCGTCTCTTTTTCGTCCTCCTGCAGGAGCCCTGACAGCACAATATAGCCTCCCCTTCGGGTCTTCTGCGAAAGCCCCTTGGAGATGTGAATAAGGACCTCCTTTATAATGTTTGCAACCACGAGGGAAAAGCCACCCCTTATCTCTGTGAGGGGCTTTCCTGTAATCCTTACAGGGGTCTTGTTAAGCCTTGCGTTTTTTCTTGCCACTCTGAGGGCAAGCCCATCTATGTCGGTTGCCACCACCCTTTCTGCACCCAGCTTTTTTGCCGCTATGGCAAGTATTCCAGAGCCCGTGCCCACATCGAGTAGAGACAAAACTCTATCCTCAAAGAACCTTTCCTTTTTCGAAAGCAGCCACACAAGGGCTTTAAGGGCAAGTTTTGTTGAAGGATGTGTGCCCGTGCCAAACGCCATCGATGGGTCTATTACGATGGGAATGTAGCCGGCTGGCACCCTTGATGTGCTGAAGCTCTGGCAGATGTACAGGGGTTTTATCCTTACGGGCCTTATGTACTTCTTCCACTCTTCGAGCCAGTTCCTCTCTGTGAAAGCTCTTGCGTGGAAGGTCCAGCCCACAGAGGCGAGCCTTTCTTCAAGCCCTTTCAGGGTTTCAGAAGAGGGCTCCTTAAGGTAGGCTCGAAGCCCTGTGGCGGTCTCTTCCACACCTGAGCCTGCTACTTCTATAAGGATTGTGGCGGCAAGCTCTCTTGAGCTCTCTTTACCTGTTGCAAAGACTTCAAGCCACTTTCCGTCCATGGTTGACACTACCTTTGTGGAGGAAGAGGTATCAGCGGAGGAACCTCTCTGTGGGGTCTATGGGGTCTTTTCTTCTTTTCCTCCCTGTGAGGCTCCTTAAGCCCCGGTGGCAGTATGTTCTTTTCTATCTGCGGGCGAATTGGCTTGGGCACCTTTTTAAGCCTTTCGAGGAGCCTCTTTCGCTCAACCCTTTTTAGTCTTTTGAGCTTCTTTATAAGTTCTGGATGCCGCTTTATGTGGAACTTGAGAATGCGTTTCTTTATGTGCTGGGGTATGAGGAAGGGTTTTCCCGGTGGCTTGCCCTTTGCGACTCTTATCATCCAGCCCGGCTTGAGCCACAGCACCTCTGGAAATCTTTCATCTAAGTGTCTTACAAAGCCACGGCCCTCGTTGAGTGCAACCAGAGTCTGGCCATTCTCTATCCATACAACTATGTCGCTGCCCTTGACACCTGCAATAGAAGTTGGGGTCTCTATGGTCATCTCGGAGTCTTTGCCAAAAAGACTGTTTAGTATACCCCTTACGGTTCCCTGAAAGAGCCTGAAGTAGGAGCGGTTTACCTCTTTTTCTTCGCTATAGAGAAAGTCTACCACCTTGATGCGACTGTTTCTGTCCACCCTTATGGCAGAGCCATCCATAAGCTCTATGGTAACCGTGCCTGAGTAACCTGTCTCAACGGTGTGGCTTCTATATATCTCTGTACCCCTTTCCACATCCGTCCTCTTGCCATCCACGGGGTTTATCACCACCACCTCTCCTGACACCTCGGTCACCCAGCCCACGGGCTCCTCCTGCGAGAGCACCCCCGTGGGCAATGCCAGAAGGAAGAATACAAAGAGAAGGTATCTTATGGAGTGGTGTTTCATGGCTCTACAACGGTTACCCCTGGCCGTGGTCTGAACTTAAAAATAGACTCATCGAGCACGGGATTGAGTACCACATTGTGAAATCTTATGGAGACGGTTCTGCCGAAGCCCTCGTGGATTTCAATCTTTACCACGGAAAACTCCTTGCTGTCAACAAAGAGAACGAGTCTGTCCACAGCATCCATCTCTTCTCTGGGCCGTAGCTCAAGGGCAAGGGTGTTATCCACCTTTCCGATATACCGAACCGTGAAAAGCCTTTCCACATCGTGTAGCGAGCCCATGAGCCTTACAACAAGTGCTGGAATACCGCCTCTGGCAGAGGTCTTTACAACCTGTGCAAGGTCTGGCTGGTATATCCAGAGAGTTTTGCCATCGCTTATGATTTCCTCACCTGTGGGGTTCAGTATGAGCCAGCGAAACATATCGGGCCGTTTGAAGAGCACCTTTCCGCTTGCAAGGGTCTTCTTCTTTATTGCCCGGTGTTCGGTCTCCTGAAAGAACTCTGCAGATAGGGTTTTTACGCGGGAATACTTAAGAGAAAGCCCCTGAAGTATGGTTTTAAGCTCATCGGCTCTGCCTGTTGCGGGTAGAAGTAGCAAAAACAGGAGAATGTACAGCCCTGCTGCCTTTCTGTTCATTCTTCAAGCCTCTTTTTCAATACCTCACGGGGACGGCTTCCCTGCTGTGGGCCCACTATGCCTTCTTCTTCCATCTTCTCTATTATACGGGCGGCTGTATTGTAGCCCACACGGAGCCTTCTCTGTATGTAGGAGGTGGAAATCATGTCCATCTCCATGGCAAGCCTTACGGCATCGTTGTATCTTTTAATGAACTCCTCACCGAGTTCCTCTTCCTCTTCTATCTTTTTTACCGTTTTCTTTATGAGTATCTCCTCGTAGGCTGGTCTTTCCTGTTTCTTAAGAAAGCCTGTAACCTTCTTTATCTCCCTTTCAGATACAAACACCCCGTGAACCCTGTGTAGCTTTGGCGAGCCCGGTGGTAGAAATAGCATGTCTCCCTCACCCAGCAGGGTCTCTGCCCCGGAGGTATCGAGTATGGTGCGTGAATCTGTCTTCGAAGGCACTTGGAAGGAGATCCTTGCAGGAAAATTACTCTTTATAAGCCCTGTTATAACATCCACCGAGGGTCTCTGGGTAGCCACTATAAGGTGAATACCCGATGCCCTTGCCATCTGTGAAAGTCTTACAAGGGAGTCTTCCACCTCTTTTCCTGCGGTCATCATAAGGTCTGCAAGCTCGTCTATGACCACCACTATGTAGGGCAGTTTTTTCTCCTCAGGATTTCCCTCTTTTTCCACGAGCTCGTTGTAGCCATCAATGTTTCTCGCCCCTTTCTGGGTCAGTAGGCTGTATCTGCGCTCCATCTCTGTGACCATACCCTTGAGCATCACCGAAGCCCTCTTCGGGCTCGTTACGACAGGGGTCAGAAGATGGGGTATGCCTTCGTAGGAAGATAGCTCAAGCATCTTTGGGTCTATCATAAGAAACCGCACATCCTCAGGGGTTGCCTTGTAGAGGATGCTGAGTATCATGGCATTTACTGAAACACTCTTGCCTGCCCCTGTTGAGCCTGCTATAAGCAGGTGGGGCATCTTTTTAAGGTCTGCCACGAAGGGTACCCCAGAGCTATCCTTTCCAAGTGCAAGTGTGAGCTTAGAGGGGCTGTCTTTGTAGGCAGTGCTTTCGAGGATTTCACGAAGAAGAATCTTTTCCCTTATCGGGTTTGGCACCTCTATACCAACCACAGCCTTTCCCGGTATAGGGGCAAGTATCCTTATGGAGGTGGAGCGCATGGCAAGAGCAAGGTCGTCACAGAGGCTTACGATTCTGCCCACCTTGATGCCGGGGGCAGGCTCGAACTCATAGACCGTTATAACAGGCCCCGGCCTCACCTCAACCACCCTGCCCTCAACGCCAAAGTCTCGCAGTTTCTTTTCCAGTATCTGGGAGTTCTTTATGAGGTTGTCCCTGTCGAGCTGGTATTTTCTTTCAGGAACAGGGTCCAGAAAAGACAGTGGCGGTAGGGTGAACTTACCCTCTTTGTGGACGAACTTGAACTCCTGCTGAGCCTTCTCTGGCGTGTCTTCTTTCTTTTTCGTCTTCTCTTTGGGAGGCTCGGTGGTCACTATGGCAGGTGCCGAAGAAGGTCTCTTTAGAGCCTCTTTTTTCTTTTCCCTTTTTGCAACCTTCGAGACGAGCCAGCCCGTGGCTCTGAAGACCGACGCAGAGATGGCCAGAAGCCTTTCGACAAAGCTCACAAGGGATATACCAGTTGTAAGCCTTATGGCAATAAGCCACAGAGAGCCCAGCACTATAAGGGTGCCAAGCACTCCGAGGTATGGTTCCATGTACTTCGTGGCAAGGTCTCCGGCAATACCACCTGCAGATATGCCACTGTCGAGAAGAGACAACAGCCCCGAGCTTGCCACTATAAACACACACAACCCCAGAAGCATGGAGAGTTTGAATGTAAGCCCCTCTCTGAAGAGGAAGAAGTAGCTTAAAAGAAGAAACAGAAGGGGAAACACATAGGCCGTATAGCCCATGAGCACGAAGAGCACCATGGAGACATTGTTACCCACAATGCCCACCCAGTTCTTTGGCCCTGTGTGATAGACTATAAGGCTTGCCCCTGAAAGCAGAAACAGGGCGAAGAATGCTATTCCAGCTATCTCCGAGTACAGGTCTCTTCGTTTATTCCTCTCTCTGGAGTTTGCCATGAGGATACTCTCAGCCCTTTTTAAACTGTTTACTCAGGCTTATGGTCTGATACTGGTAGGATGAGCCGATCTTTGGGCCGTATACCTTTTCCGGCAGAGTGCTCATCTTTTCAAAGAATAGCTTGCAGAAGGTCTGCCCGTGGACCACCATGAAGGGTACATCGTGTGCCCTTACCTCAAGCACTGCCTTTGTGCCCTTTACCTCTCCCTTGGTGCCGTAGCCGAACCCCGGATCGAAAAAACCTGCATAATGGGTCCTTAGTTCCCCCGAGCCAACCTCATAGGGAACCATCTCTGCTGCATAGCCTGAGGGAACCCTTATCCGCTCCTTTGAGGCGAGTATGTAGAATTCCTCTGGCTCAAGGATAAGGGTGTCCTTCGAGTTTCTGTATATGGGCTCCCAGAAGTCTTCGGCATTGTAGTAGCCCACCTTGGTGAGGTCTATAACATGGCTGTTCTTTTTCGATTTATAGCCTATAATACCGCTTGAGTCTTCACCAACGAGGTCAACGCTCATAAAAAGCCCGTTGGATATTCTCACCTCTCTGGTTGGAAGTGCCTTTGAGCCATCGTAAAGAAGCGAATGGCGACTGTTGAGCCTTTTAAGGGCACTGTCTTCGAGGACTGCCTCACCCCTTCTGAGCCTGAGCTGAACGAGGCTCACCCCTGCCTTTATCTTTATGGTAAAGGACCTTGGCAGCACCTCTACAAAGAGCCTGCCCCTGTAACCTGCGGGTATCTCGTCGAAGCGCGGATTGTTGTCCGTTATAACACGGGCGAAGATGTCAAGCCTGCCCGTTGTGGACTTTGGGTTTGCCTTACCGTCCACATCTGCTGGAAGGTCGAGCTCTTCCATAAGGGGTATGAGGTACACACTGCCTCTTTCAAGGATGCCACCCTCTGAGATGTCCATCTCATACATTACGAGGTCAGAGCCGTAGACATCAGGGGTGTGGAGCCTGTCGAGCACAGGCATACTCTCTGGCAGAAAACTCGAGACCAGCCTGAACACCTTGTGCCCACACCTTAAGTCTATACTTGCGGGTTGTATCTGGCGGTCTTCAATCGGCGGGTCTGCCTTTATCACACCCTCTGCTATTGCCCCTTTCAGCTCCTGAGAGCTGAGTACCCCGTTTTTTAAAGCCCTTTTCTTCATCCTCTGCGCCTCTATAGAAAAAACAGTTGATATGATACATTAAAAAAGAGAGAAAATAAAGCCCCTTTCAGAAGAACTCCTCAAGCTCCTTTGCGTTTATCACCGCATTGCCCATGGCATCGTTGTTGAAGTAGACATAGACTGTAAGCCCATCTTTCAGGAACCCCTTTATGGTGGTTGCCCATCTTTTGAGAAACTCTTTCTCATATCTACCACCATATAGTGTGCCCGAGCCGTGAAACCTTATGTAGACAAACTCTGCGGTAACCACCACAGGGGTCGTAAAAGAAGGCATGTGGTAAAGACACAGCCCCACACCCTT
>DRQE01000133.1 GCA_011371515.1 Deltaproteobacteria bacterium | reverse complement strand
AGGAGTAGACGAGATGAAAACCCCTTCTACCAAGCCCATTGTTTGTAAGCTCTGAAAAGTCGCTTTCTACATACTCCATGGTGCCGAAGGCTGAAAGTCTCCTTTTTGCCTGCTCGAGCATAAAGGAAGAGCCGTCTACAAGAACACCCCTTATGGCTGGATTCATCCTCAAAAGCCCTTCCATTGTGGCACCGTCTCCACAGCCAAGTTCACACACAAGGGGGCTATCTTCTTTAATCAGATTTTTGAAAAAGTCATAGAAGACCGCCTCAAGGTTGCCCATACAGGGAACTATAACATCCCTGAAATTCAGGAACCTTTCGTCAAATCCTCCCTCACCCCAGACTGTCTCTTTTTCGCTCATAGTCGGAAGATTTTATCATAAAGAAGAGCGACATTTAAACCCCTTAAGTCTTATTGCCATTCTCTTTTAGAAGCTCTACCCTGAGCACCCTCTTTGTGTGCTTACCAACCCTGAACAGCTCAGACTGCCTTATACCTGCAACCCAGATTATCCTGCCATCTGCCACAAGGAGGGGTATCTTTCTTCTCTCCTCAAGGGGAACCTTCTCGTCTATGAAAAGGTCTTTAAGTTTCTTCGTACCCTTCATCCCAAGGGGCTGGATTCTATCACCAGCCCTGAAGGTTCTTACCACAAGTGGCTGTGGCAGGCTCTCGTAATCGAAGTATGCAACGAAGCCACCTTCATCGAGCCTTCTGGGTCTATCCACAACCTCTGCTTTTAGCAGGTAGCCTGTGCCTTCAAGGGGGGTAATACCCGGCACACTGAGTGGCACCTCACTGGGTTCAGGTTCTTCATGTGGCTTTCTTCTGGTAATGGTAAGCCTATCATAGACCCTTTTAAGATAGAGCCCGCCACCAAGGGGTATTAAGAGGTTGGGGCGTCTTCCCCTGATTGCTTCTATGAATTGCTCTGCTTGGGCACTCTCCATGAGCTCTCTACATGCTCCGAACACCTCTGTTGCCCTCATAAAAAGCCTTGTAAGGAGTGCGTCGTCAACCTTAAGGAGTTCTTCCCTTTCGAAAGATACCCCATCTTCTTCGACCTCTGCCAGCTTGCCGAAAAGCTCTGTGGCACGGCTCTCAAGGTAGCGGGCATCTCTTCGCAGGACTGCTGAAAGCCTTGAAAGGGTCTCCACTACGGATGGATTGTAACGCTCCTTGAGGTAGGGCAGAAGCTCGAGCCTTATGCGGTTTCTCAAGTACTTGGTTGAACGGTTTGTTGAATCCTCCACATACTCTACCGAATGTGTCTCTGCGTACTTTTCTATCTCTTCCCTTCTGGTCTCTATAAGGGGTCTTATGAAAGGTTCTCTTACAGGCTCTATACCCTTAAGCCCCTCAAGGGATGTGCCCATCACAAACCTCATGAGCATGGTCTCTGCATTGTCATCCATATTGTGCCCAAGGGCAACTCTATCGAGGCTGTGTTTTCTTACAGCCTCTTCGAAAAACTTAAGTCTCTCCTGTCTTGCCCAGCTCTGTAGAGACACCCCATGGGGTTTTGACCCCGCAGGGAGGGTTTTCAGCAGGAAATCAAGCCCATACCTTCCTGCCACATCTTCCACAAAGCGGGCATCCCGCAGAGACTCTTCACCCCTTAAGTTGTGGTTAAGATGGCATACAAAGAGCTTAAGAGCCCACTTTTCTTTAAGCTCAAGCAGCACCCTCAACAGCACCATCGAGTCCACCCCACCGGATACACCAACACCAACCCTCATGCCCTTTGAGAGCATGCCGTACTTTTCGATTGTCTTTTCAATCCTTTCAACAAACATAATCTCTATTTTACATCATAAACCCATTGTAACCAACCCTTATGGCTGGTCTTTATGTATCGGTGTATATGTGGTAGAATCTAAAGGACTATGGTAAACTGGCAACGGCTAAACATGGTAAAGAAGATTGCTCTTGTACTGGCACTATTTGTCTACTTTCTCACCCCTTCTTATGGCAAGGACATACTGGAGGATATTCCCCTTGCCGCCCATCTTAAGGAGCGCTATACCGACGACCTGCCAGAGCTCATAAAGAGAAGGCACATAAGGGTTCTTACCACCTTCAACAGAACGAACTTCTTTATTGCCAACTCTCGCACCTATGGGTTTGAGTACTCGCTCCTTAAGGACTACGAGAAGTTTCTAAACCGTGGCATAAAAAGGCGCGAGCTGAAGATAACCCTTGAGTTCATCCCTGTGAGCCGAGACCGCCTCATCCCCCTTCTTCTCGAAGGCTATGGCGACATAGCTGCTGCAGGGCTTACCATAACATCAGAAAGACTCAAAAAAGTGGATTTTACAGACCCCTATCTTACCAATGTAAGAGAGGTCGTTGTGGTGCATCGTTCGGTGAAGGGTATAAAGAAGGCGGAAGACCTCTCGGGTAAGACCGTCTATGTGAGACGCACCAGCAGCTATTACGAAAGCCTCAAACTTCTAAACAGTAAGCTAACCCTTAAGGGGCTCAAGCCTGTAAGGGTTGAGCCTGCCGACGAGAGTCTCGAAACAGAGGACATACTCGAGATGGTAAACTCCGGTGCCATAAAGATTACCATAGCCGACAGCCACATAGCCCGCATATGGTCCAGAGTCTTTAAGAACATCCGTGTGCTTGATGGTGCAGCCGTAAGGGAAGGCGGAAAGATTGCATGGATGGTAAGAAAAGACAACCCCCTTCTTAAGAAAAGTCTCAACAGGTTCATAAAGAGCCACCGCAAGGGCACCCGTATAGGTAACATCTATTTTAACCGATACTTCAAAAACACCCGCTGGATAAAGAACCCTCTGGACAAAGACATCGCAAGGAAACCCTACATAAGACTTTTCAAAAAATACGGCAAGAAGTACGGCTTCGACTGGCTCTTTCTTATGGCAGTAGCCTATCAGGAATCGGGGCTCAACAACAAAAAACGCAGCCCTTCAGGAGCGGTGGGCATAATGCAGGTTCGTCCTGCCACCGCACGGGACAAAAACATAGGGATAAGAAACATCTATCGGCTTGAGAACAATATCCATGCGGGCACGAAGTATCTTGCCTTCTTGAGAGACCGCTACTTCTCGGACCCGGAGCTCAAAGAGCGAGACCGCCTGCGTTTTACCCTCGCAGCCTATAACGCAGGCCCGTTGAAGATAAAGAAGGCACGCAGGGTTGCAAAAAAGATGGGGCTTAATCCCAACAGGTGGTTCCGCAATGTGGAGATAGCAGTGCTTAAGACCATAGGGCAGGAGACAGTCCAGTATGTAAGCAACATAAACAAATACTACATCCTCTACAAACTCCACTTTCAGAATGTGGAAAAGAGAAAGGCCCTCAAGAAACAGGCAGTAAGGTAGACAAACCACATAGAGCAGCCAGTGGTGGCAGCCTCATTCTGCTTCTTCTATGAGCCTTTTAAGTATCGAGCGGTGGCATAAAGATTCATCCTCACAGTAGCAACCTATGGCAACGGGGGTGTGTTTTGCAGTCTCCTTCAGAAGAGAGAGCACAGCCCTTGCATCCCTGCTGGAAAGGATCTGTTTTTCGTACTTTCTGGAGAACTCCTTCCACCCTGCCCGAGGGTCTTTTCTGAACTCCTTTATAAGCTCAGCCTCTGGTGAGAGAATCGGCAGCCATACATCGAAGTAGCCCTTCTTTCTGTAGTCTTCCTTCTTGACCCCTCTCGGGAGAAACCTTACAGCCCCAATTCTTAAGACCCCCTTAAGGGCTGTTCCCTCACCGCATCTGTAGGTGGTAAGCAAGAGTTTTTCAGAACCTGCCATGGCACTTCTTGTATTTCTTTCCACTTCCGCAGAAGCAGGGCTCATTTCTTCCGGGCTTCTTCTCTGCCCTCTGTGGTGTGAGCTGTGGTAGCCTTTCTCTTGCCATCTTTCTTATCTGTGGGATTATGGCTTCTGCTGCCTCCTCAACGCTACGAAAGCCCCGATTGAAGTGGGAGTCATTCACCTTTCTTTCAAGCTCAACGGCTTTTTTGATTCTGTCCACATCCATGTTTGAAGAGACAGCGGCATCCACTATTCTGCAGAATCCCTCCTCGCCTGCCTTTCTACCGGGGGTGCCGAGCTCTCTGCACCAGCGGGGTCTTATATCCACCCCTTTTATTGCCGGGTGTATGAGGCACACCCCTTCCTCACCCTCGAAGGCGCACCTGAAGGCAAACATGGCACGAAGCCTTATGGACAGAAAACCCCTTCCATGGGTTACATCCTCCACATCGAGGCATATCTTTTCAGGCGCTGTAAACAGCGGGCGTGGGGTGGGCTCTGTGGTAACATAGTGGGTTGTAACCCGATCTATCCTCTCACGCACGCTCTTTATTATGGTCTTTTTGAAGTCTGAAAGTCCTGAAAGCCCGCCTTCTTTCTTCAGAGTATAGACTATTATCGCCCACCAAGGCCTGCAGCAGACACCCCCACAGAGTTCTGTGCACAGAGCTATGACATCACCTGTAGCCATAAAGATAATGTAACATTTCAAGCCCCTCTTTTACAAGGATGGCAAGCCAAGAAATCTGGCTGAAAGGGTCCACAAACCTTTCGCCTCAAGCACCCATCTTTTACCCACATTTACATGGTTAACTGCGAATTTTTCCTCTCTTTCCTTATCCTTGACATTTGTCCTCAGTCTGTTACACTTGAAAGGTTATATACTTTTGAAATAGGGAGGAAGTACTGTGACAGAACAGACACGGTGGAAACACAGTT
>DRQE01000132.1 GCA_011371515.1 Deltaproteobacteria bacterium | reverse complement strand
GGAGAAGGTCTACTCAACACTGAGAGAGAACTTCCATGTGCGCATAAAGAAGATAAACGCGCGTAAAAGATTCTTTGCAAGGCTTAAGGGTGTGACAGACCCTGAAAGAAAGAGGAAACTCATAGGCAATGAGTTCATAAGGGTCTTCGAAGAGGAGGCACGGAAGATAAAGGGAGTAAAGTTTTTAGCGCAGGGCACACTTTATCCTGATGTGATAGAGAGTGTATCCCACAAGGGACCCTCTGCAACCATAAAGAGCCATCACAATGTGGGAGGACTTCTCAAAAGGATGCGTCTGAAACTTGTGGAACCCCTGAGAGAACTCTTCAAAGACGAGGTGAGGGTGCTTGGCAGAGAGCTCGGGCTACCTGAAGAACTTGTGAACAGACACCCCTTCCCCGGACCGGGGCTTGCCATAAGGATAATAGGTGAGGTTACCCCGAGAAAATGCGCCATACTGCGTGAGGCAGACGCAATAGTGCTTGAGGAGATAAAGAAGGCAGGCCTTTATACAAAGGTGTGGCAGGCATTTGCCGTGCTGTTGCCTGTGAAGACTGTGGGAGTTATGGGAGACGAGAGAACCTACGAGAATACCCTTGCCGTAAGGATAGTGGACAGCGTGGATGGCATGACCGCAGACTGGACGAGGGTGCCCTACGATGTGCTCGAGCGTATATCGTCAAGGGTTATAAACGAGGTAAAAGGTATAAACAGGGTGGTCTACGATATAAGCTCAAAGCCACCGAGCACTATAGAGTGGGAGTAAGACAGGATGGCAACGATAGACGATCTTAAAGGTAAGGAAACATGGCGGCTCTTTCGTATACTGAGCGAGTTCGTGGAGGGCTTTGAGGAACTTGCGGATATAGGACCTGCCGTTAGCATATTCGGTTCTGCAAGGTTCAAGCCAAGGAACAAGTTTTACCGTAAGACCGTTGAGGTGGCAAAGATACTCGCAGAAAACGGCTATGCCATCATAACAGGCGGTGGTCCGGGGCTCATGGAGGCTGCAAACAAAGGTGCAGTGCTCGGAGGAGGACTCTCCATAGGGCTCAACATAACGCTTCCAAAGGAGCAGAAGCCAAATCCTTATCAGAACAAGTCTCTTCACTTCAGATACTTCTTTGCAAGAAAGGTTATGTTCGTAAAATACGCCATGGGCTATGTCTGTATGCCAGGTGGGTTCGGCACACTTGATGAGTTTTTCGAGGCACTTACCCTCATACAGACACACAAGATATACCCATTTCCACTCATATTGTTCGGCACAGAGTACTGGGCACCCATACTGGAGTTCATGAAGAATACCATGCTCAAATATGGTACCATAGATAGAGAAGAGCTGAATATAATAAAGGTTACCGATGACCCGAAAGAGGTGCTAAAGATAATAAACAAACACAGGGACTGGAAAGCAGACATGAGAAAGAGGGCACTTGAGAAAAAATAAAAGCAGTCTTTATTAAGGGTAGAACTATGTTTCCAAAAGGTAGCATGAAAAGAACGGTAATATTCCTCGTCATTATTGCGCTGCTTTATGGTTGTGCCATATTTCCCCAAAGAGAGGAGTACTACAATGCCCTGAAACAGGGGCGCTATGCCGATGCCTACGAGATATTGAAGGACCTGTGTAACAGGACTCCATCCTATTATCTCTGTAAAGACCTTGAAGATGTTGCCACCAAATACGCGGGCCAGAAGCTCGAGGCACTGAAAGGGGCTATAAAGAGCACCCCAGAGCCTGTGCCCATAGATAAACTCGCAGAGTTCGAAAAAAAGCTCGAAGAGGTCTTAAAGATAAGCCCCTCTCTGGATGTTACAGAGGTGAAAAACCTTATAGAAAAGAAAAGGGCTGCTACAGCTGAAGCCGTAAGGTCCTTGGTAGAGCAGGCTTACCAGAAAGGGACAGCCAGAAAGCTAAAAGAGGCGCTGGCCCTTCTTCAGAAGGCTTCCCGCCTTGACCCGACAAAAAAGGAGCTTGTAAGGGAATACAGACAGAAGAGCCTTGCAAGGCTTTACAGCGAAGGTGAAAGGGCAAAGGCAGAACAGAGGTGGAGAGTTGCCCACAGGGTGTTCAGTATTATCTATGATGTAGACCCATCTTACAGGGATGTGGCAAAAGAGCTCTCGCTTGCAAAGAGTAAAGACACCTATGGCTACCACATTGAAGAGGCGAAGAAGGCATACAGGAACAAAGATTACCAGCGTGCCATGAGGTTTGCAGAGCTTGCCCTTACCTACGACAATACAAAACAGGCAAGGGAGCTTCTCTACGCCATAATTACAGAAAAGGTAAGAGGGCTTTTCGAAAAAGGGGTGGAACTTTATCAGGAAGACCTGTTGCTCTCTGCCGGTGCAACACTTCTTGATGCCATAACACTACTGAAGAGGCTTCCCTATGAGAAGAGAAAAGAAGTGGCTGTGCCATCTGGAACGATAAAACGGGTGGTTGATGAGATGGTTGTAAGGGCTAAAGAGGAGTGGCAGAAAGGAGAAAGGGAGATAGCCTATCTGTATATTGATATAGTCTCAAGGATAGAGCCCCATTACCCAGACATCGTTATACTCAAGGATGGCTGGGAGGAAGAGGTGGAAAGGTTCTCTCTTCCAACCCTTGCGGTAATACCCTTCAGGGGACCTTCATACAATGTGGACGCAGGTGGAATGATTTCTACCCGAATACTCCACTATGTCTATAATGAACTGGCAAGGGATGTTAAGATACTGGAAAGGAGTGCCATGGAAGCCATAATAAAGGAGAAAGAGGTAAAGGCACTGCAGAGTGGAGAGCTAAGAGGCGATATACTCAAACTTATAGGTGCAGACTACCTGATTATAGGCAATGTTACAGACTACAGAGTGGAAAACTCTGTAATAAACAACTTCAAAATCCTTATGGCAAAGGTGGGCACAAGAAAGATTCTGAACCCAGAATACGAAGAGTGGATCGCAAAGGGCAGAATAGGCGATGAGCCACCAAAATATATAGACGAACCCCTGTTCGAGAAGGTAAGATACAGGGTGAGCCATCACAAAAAGATTGCAAATGTGTCCGTTGGATGGAGGGTTGTGGACTCAAACGGTAATATAATATATGTGGATGTGGTAGAGAAGAAGAAGGCTGAAACATCAGAGGGAAGAGAAGGTGTCAGTATAGGCGATATCACCATAGAGGAGAAACTACCCAGCCTTCCCACAGACTCAGAGCTTCTCAAAAGTGTAGAGGACGAGGTGGTTCAGGAGATAGGCGAAAAACTCAAGACACTGTTTTCATCATCTGAAAGACAGTTGCTGCAGAAAGCCAGAAGACTTGAAGAAAGGGGTAACTTAAGGAAGGCACTTTCTGAGCTCGTAAGAGCCCGATTTATAGCAGAGAACAAGGGTGTGGACACGACACCTATAAAAGCTGAAATGCAGAAAATACTGGCAGAAGGTGTAATATAAGTATGCACAGAACAAGGGGGCTTTTAATCCCTTTAACACTCCTTTTTCTGGTATTCACTACCTGTGCGGTATCAAGCAACCGTCCTGACACAGATACAAAGGAAAGCCTGCTTGCCAGAGCCCTTCTGAACAGAGACTGGCAAGAGGCAGTAAAGTATGCAGAAGAGCTGCTTAAAGAAAAGGATAGCCCTGTCCTTTATGCTGTACTTGCCTACGCATTATCCAGAACAGGTAAGAAGAAAAGGGCTCTTGAAAGACTCTCTGGCAGGACCGACCATATAAGCCTTCTTACAAGGGCTGCTATAAAGGGCACTAAGGGGGTGAAACTTGGCTCTCTTAAGAAGCCTGCAAGAAGTGTGGGGGTGGTGTTTGTAGAAAGCAGGCGCAGGAATGGTGTAGAGCTTGGGATTGTATCGAGGGCTGTGGAGGTAAAAACCCTCAAGCAGGTCTTCTATGAACTTAAAAAAGAGCCAACCACAGAGGAGATAACACGCTTCAGAGAGAAGGTGCTTTCAGCTGTTGGCGAATATGTGCTTGCAGGAGAACCCATCCATTTTGATGAAGATGGCGCAGTGTACATGATGTTTGTGGATACAGGAAGTCTGAAGAAAGCGGTGGACACAGGAACCAGAAGGAAGGTTTTAAGGATAGGGGTTATAACCCACAGAGGTGATGACAGATATAGAAAGAACGTCATAAAAGAGCTCAGAGCCCATGGATACAGTGTGAGGGACCTTGGCAAGGGAGAGCTTTACAAGATACAGGATAAACTCAAGACCGTAGACATGGTTATAGAACTCGTAGAAGATGTGGTGGCTGGAGAGAAGGTGCTCGGCGGCAACTTCAGACAGTTTGAAGCCAGAGTAGAGATGACTGTATACAGTGCGCATCCCGTAAAAAGCCTTCTCAACCTCAAGGACAGGACAGCCATAGTCCATGTGGACGATGCGGTCGGGGAAGAGATGGCAATAAAGAGTTCCTACGAGAAGCTACTCAGTAGACTTTATACAACGATGCACTCCATAAAGAAACAGCTTGCAGAGCTCGATGCCGAGCTTCCACTCAAGGTAAGGGTGAACTTCGATAAAGTCTTCTCAAGCAACTACAAGTACTATGCCAGCTATCCCGCAGGCACCATAACGCTTGAAAACACCACCACAAGACCATTCAAGGGGGTAACCCTATCGATAGCCATTAAAAAATACATAGACTATCCCACAAGGCTCGTCATTGGAGAACTACCCTCCGGGAAGACCATAAGGAAGCCTCTCAACATAGTATTCAACAGCAGAATACTCGACATAACGGACAACACCTTCATACAGTCTGAAGTGAAGGTAACCTACATCGACAGCGGCAGGAAACAGGAGATAACCCTGAGCAGCCCTATATATGTGTACGAGAAGCACGCACTCATATGGGATGACAAGGGTAAGATAGCCTCCTTTATAACGCCGCGGGACCCTGTAATTGTGGATATTGCCACAGCTGCTGTGTCAGGCTACAACGAAAGGGGGCTAAGCCGCAATGTGGTTAAGGCACGGGCACTCTTTGGAGCCATGGGGGTTCTCGGCATATCCTACATGGAGGACCCGAACTCACCTTTCAGTGTGGTATCAGGGCTTAAGGGGGTTGTAGACTTCGTTCAGTTTCCAAGGGAAACCATAGCAAGAAAAGTTGGAGACTGTGATGACCTTACAAGCCTTTACTCGTCACTGCTTGAGGCCGTTGGGATAAGGACAGCCGTTGTTGATGTGCCCGGTCATGTGTTTGTTCTTATGGATACTGGCGTGCCAGAGTCAGAGGAGATATACTTCGGTTTTCCAAGAGAAAGCTATGTGCTGCGCAATGGCACCATATGGATACCTGTTGAAACGACCCTTGTGGGAGCCTCTTTTACAGAGGCATGGAAGAAGGGTAGTGAGAACTACAAAAAGTGGCTCGGCAAAGCAAAGATAATAGAGTTCGAAAAGGCACGCGCCCGCTATCTTGCGCCCAATCTGCCAAAGAAGAGGGCAGAACTGACCGTATCTAAGAAGGACATAGAGAGGCGGTTTACGGGAGAGCTTGAAAGGCTGCGCAAAAAGAGGATTCAATATGTAAGAGAAAGGCTATCTGAGCTTGGCTCACTGGGGCTGATTAAACTTATAAGATTCTATGCAAGAGAGGGCATGTTAGACGATGCCATCAAGGTGGCACGAAGCATACACGGGTTTAAAAGAAACGCCATGGTATTGAATAATCTTGGTAATGTGTATTATCTTAAAAGGAAGTACCACAGGGCACTTAAGTATTACAGAGATGCCTATAGACTTGATAAAAAGGATGCCGGTATATTGATAAATATTGCACGTGCATATATGAGGCTGGGCAATCGGAAGATGGCAAAACATTATTTCGATAAGGCACTCAAGATAGACAGTAAGTTTAAAGATAGATACATAACCCTGTATACGGAAATAAACGGTTAATTAAAAAGGAGGTTTGCAGGGATGAAAAAGCTGATTGCATCAATAGTTATTCTTCTGTTTTTTTCAACTGGGGCTATGGCAACAGATAGTGTCAAGGATAGCATTAGCGCATGGCTTAAGAATGTGTCTTACAAACTGAAGATGGTTACTAAGGGAAAGGGTGATGCCAGAGAGGGCAAACGAGCCATAGCAGGTGTCAAGGGAGCCGAACAGAAGGGAGACGAGGAGCTTTACTGGAAGGAACTATCTATAAGTGATGCCGAGCTTACACTTATGGAAAAGGCTCTTGAACACATAGAGAAGGGCGAGAAAAAGAAGGCAATAGAAAAGATGGAAAGGCTTCTTAAGGACTACCCCGAAAGCCCGCTTGCAGAGGATGCAAGAAAGGGGCTAAAACTACTCAAGGCGGAGGAAAGATGAAAGAACATCACCACCATCACGAGGAGAAACTGGTAAAGATAAGCGTCAGTATAGAAGAGGATCAGCTTGCACTTCTTAAAGAACTTGCCAGCGAATATACAGAAAGGCTCGGGCAGCGCTGGAGCGTGAGTGCCATGATAAGGCTTGCCGTGGGAGACTTCCTTGCAAGGCAGGGAAAGATAGCCTGATTCTATAGAGGCACTCAGACCCTTTGATTGCCCCGTCATTCAACGAGCAGGTGGCTTTTGATGTCTCTTTTCGATAGACTCTTTGCCACAGGTCTTGTCCTGTGGTTCGTAAGTGTATACCTGTTTCTTATAGGACACTTTGGTCTTCTATGGGGTGTGTTTATCGTCCTGCCCCTTGCTGTGGCACTGGTTGTGGTGGCAGCCCTCCTTTATCCTGCGCTTCCATCTTTAAAAGACTGTGGCAGGTGGGAGCTTCTGCTTCTTGCCTGCACAGTGTCCTTCGTCTTGCTGGTTTTACCCCTTGTCTCCACGCCACCTGTATCAAGAGATGCCCTTATACATCATCTTGCAGTCCCGAAGCTTTATCTTGAAAAGGGTGGTATCTTCGAGATACCCTTCATGTCCTTTGCTTACCAGCCGATGAATCTGGACTATCTTTATCTCGTCCCTCTATACCTCGGTGTGGACATTGCTGCCAAGTACATACACGCAAGTATGGGGCTTCTTACGGCTGTACTGCTGTACGACTTCGTAAAAGAGAGGGCATCCGCCCTCTATGGGCTTCTTGCAGCCCTTCTGTTTCTTTCAACCCCTGTGGTGGTGAAACTTTCCGCAAGTGCCTATGTGGACCTTGGGGTTACATTCTACGCAGTCCTTTCGGTGGTGGCATTTGTCAGGTGGATGGAAGAGGGCAAAAAGAGGTATCTCTTCTTTTCCGCCCTTGCTGGTGGGTTTTCCCTTGGAGTAAAGTATAACGGGGCGGTGGTGGTATTTCTTCTTTCAATGTTTGTTCTGCTCTATTCTGCAAGAAAAAAGGGGCAGATGGCTGCCATAAAAGACTTTGGGCTTTATGCTCTGGTATCGTCGCTACCCTTTCTACCCTATCTCGTAAGAAACTATATATGGGTGGGAAACCCCTTTTACCCGCTGATTGGTGGTATGGTCAAGGGTGTGGAGGCGCTGCATACGGGGGGAACACTATCGCCTGTGGAGAAAAGGTATGTCCTCTTTGGCGAGGACACCCTTCAGATACTGCTTGTGCCATTTAGGATGTTCTTCGAGGGCAAGGATGGAAGCCTTCAATACTTCGACGGGGTGCTGAACCCCCTCTTCGTTGCCCTTGTTCCCATGCTCTTTCTGGTAAGGGGGAAGGGGCAGTGGTTCCGTTATGTTGCAGGTTTTACCGTTCTGTACTTCTATATAGCCTTTTTCACCACAGACCTTGTTGTAAGATACATACTGCCTGCCTTTGCTGGGTTTATAGTGCTTATTGCCTTTGCAATAAAGGAGGGGCTGGTAAGAAAGTATACAAAGCATGTAACTGTTGTGCTTCTTGCGGTTATGTTTCTCTTCAATCTCTCCTATGTATACGGTATGTATGTAAAGCAGAGGCCCTTTGGGTTTATTACGGGCAGAGAGACAAGGGATGCCTACCTTATGCGGATGCTGCCTGACTACGAGGCAATACTCTGGGCAAACAGGAATCTGCCAGCCGATGCAAGGGTTATTTTCTTCTTTACCGGCGACAGGGGCTACTACTGGCAGAGGGCAT
>DRQE01000131.1 GCA_011371515.1 Deltaproteobacteria bacterium | reverse complement strand
GAACACATCGCTTACCCCAAAGGCGAGTTTCGACTCTTTCTGTGCCACTGCTATTGCCTCTTTGAGCTCCTCCGGGTTTCTTGCAACCCTTAAGCCTCTGCCACCACCACCACCTGCTGCCTTAACCATTATGGGGTAGCCAATCTTTTTTGCCATCTTGAGGGCTTCCTCTACATCCTTTATGGGCTCGTCTGTACCGGGCAGTACAGGAATGCCTGCCTTCTTCATCATCTTTCTTGCCCGTATCTTGTCGCCCATGTCGGCTATGGTCTTGCTCGAGGGTCCTATGAATGTTATACCCCTTCTTTCACAGAGAAGGGGAAACCTTGGGTTTTCTGCAAGGAATCCATAGCCGGGGTGGATGGCATCCACACCAACCCTTTTCGCAAGGTCCACTATCCTGTGTATATTGAGATAGCCCTCTATGGGACCGGGACCCACCATGTATGCCTCGTCTGCCTTTTTCACATAGAGGCTCGTTGCATCTTCTTCAGAGTAGATGGCAACGGTGGGAATATCCAGCTCCCTGCAAGCCCTTATTATGCGTGAGGCTATCTCGCCACGGTTTGCTACCAGTACCTTCTTGAAAAGCATACAACCATACTCCTTTTACATGGGTAGAGAAACTTTTTAGCCTATATCCCCTGATATGTCAAGGATTTAGTTAAGATGGGCAATCATGTGGTCGCCCCCTCTTCGGCTACGGTCTTTATCCGCCTTATGGCATCTTCGAGTCTTTTGAGGGTAAGTTCTCTGCCCATTGCCTCTATGGTCTCGAATATACCGGGGCTTACGGTCCTGCCCGTAAGGGATACCCTTACAGGCTGGGCGACATCCTTGAGCTTAAGGCCACGCTCTGTAAGAATCTGCTCGAAAAGTGCCTGTATGTTGTCTGCAGTAAAGGGCTCAAGCTCTTTGAGACCTTCCTTTATAAGCTCAAGTAGCTCTGCCCTGTCAGGGGTGAGGAACTTCTTTTCTGCCTTCTCGTCGAACTCGACCGTTTCGGTAAAATAAAATAGCGAGCTTTCCGCCATCTCCTTAAGTGTCTTCGCCCTTTCCTGAAGGCTCTTTATTATAAGGGTAAGCCTTGGGTCTGCGGTGGCATCAACACCGAGGGTTTTAAGTTGAGCAAGAAAGGGCTCTATGAGCTCTTCAGGTGCCGATGTTTTTATGTAATGGTGGTTGAGCCAGAGAAGTTTCTCGGGGTTGAACACCCCGGGTGAGCGGCCAACCCCTTCGAGGGTGAACTTCTCTATGAGTTCTTCTTTTGAGAATATCTCTTGGTCTCCATAGGACCAGCCGAGCCTTGCAAGGTAGTTTACGAGCGCATGGGGTAGATAACCCATCTCTCTGTATGCACCAACAGCGGTTGCCCCATGGCGTTTGCTCAGCCTCGTTCTGTCAGGGCCAAGAAGCATGGGCAGATGGGCAAACTCTGGCACACTGTAGCCAAGGGCTTTGTAGAGGAGTATCTGCTTTGGGGTGTTATTTATGTGGTCATCACCCCTTATTATGTGGGTTATCTTCATGAGTGCGTCGTCTACGACCACGCAGAGGTTGTAAGTGGGTGTGCCATCACTTCTAAGGATTACGAAGTCCTCTATCTCCTCGTGCTCGAAGGTTATGGTGCCACGGATTACATCCTTCAGCGTGGTGCTGCCCTCTGGCACCCTGAAGCGAAGCGCAAAGGGTCTGCCCTCTGGAGGATTTGTAAGGGTCCTGCATCTACCATCGTACTTTGGGGGACGGCCTTCTTTCAGGGCTTCTTCTCTTCTCTTTTCGAGCTCTTCGGGTGTACAGTAGCACCTGTAGGCAAGCCCCTCTTTAAGAAGCCTTTCTGCATGCTCTCTGTAAAGGTCGAACCGCTGGCTCTGGTAGAAAGGGCCTTCGTCCCACTCGAGCCCGAGCCAGCGCATGTCCTCAAGTATGGCTTCTGTGTATTCCTCTTTCGAGCGTTCTCTATCGGTATCCTCTATGCGCAGCACGAACTTTCCGCCATTGTGTCTTGCAAAGAGGTAGTTAAAGAGGGCTGTTCTTGCCCCTCCTATGTGCAGATAGCCTGTTGGAGATGGTGCAAAGCGTGTTCTTACCTCCATCAATCTTACTCCTTTACTTTATTCCTATGCCTGCATAGCCCACCACATGGTCGTAATCGCCGCTGGTCTGGGCGGATGTGGTGTGCTCTATAAGGGTTGCCTCTGTGGCTCCAAGCTCTTTTGCCGCCACAAGGGCTATCGTGGCAGGAACCACCCCACACATGGTAATGTTCTTCCTGCGGGTTATGGTGTAAAGCCCCTCAGGATCAAGAGACAGGATTCTTTCTATTGCCATCATGTCCTTCTGTCGGGTCACATCGTCTGACTCGTAATGGTTCATATCAGAGCTCACAACGATGAGCACCTCTTTTCTGCTCTGCCTTATAACATCGGCAATGGCTATACCAAGCTCCACACATTCTCTGTACCCAAGGGGCATAACGGTTATGGGCACTATCGAGGCATGGGGATTCTTCGTGTAGATAAAAGGTAGTTCTACCTCCAGAGAGTGCTCATAGATGTGTGCCTCCTTGTCAGAAGAGAATAGGGGATAGGCAAGAAGCCTTCCGGCAAGCTCTTTGTCCACATCTATGATGCCAAGTGGTATTTCCCAGCTGCCCTCGCCCATAACGGAGACCTTCTTGCCAAGCCCTGTGTGGTTGGGTCCAATGAGTACGACGCTATCCGGTATACGTGCCCGTGCAAACACCCTGCCAGCGGTTGAACCAGAGTATATGTAGCCGGCATGGGGCACTATAAGGGCTGTAAAACTTTCCTCTGTGCCGTCACGCATGTATGCCTTCACCACCTCTTCAAGGGTGGCAGGGTTGTCAGGATAGAACTGGCCTGCTACCGCCGGTTTCCTTATCACCGTAAGACTCCTTTGCGTCTACTACCCTTCAATATTACCAGAAGCCAGAAGCATTGTCCAGAAAGGCTTGTTGCCACAAAGGGTTGGCTTTGAAGTGGCTGTGTGGTATATTAATCCATTCTTAAGAACACAGAAGGAGGACCACTTTACAGTATGGAAAAAGAACTGATAATATTCGACCTTGACGGAACCCTCATCGACTCAAGAGACGACATAGCAAGGGCTGTAAATGCAACCTTTGCTGAGATGGGCTATCCTGTGGTGGATAAGGATGTCATAAAAGACAACATAGGCTGGGGCGTAAGGGCACTTCTGGAAAAGCTACTTCCAGAAAAGGATGATGCAACCGTAGAAAGGGCAAGAAAGCTCTTTTTAGACCACTATTCAGAAAACCTCATGGTAGACACCCATCTTTACGATGGGGTGGTGCCCACCCTTGAGGGGCTGAAAGAGAGGGGTAAGACCCTTGCCCTCGTTACAAACAAGCCACTGGGACTTTCAGAGAGGATTATGGAGGGGTTTGGTATAAGGGGGTATTTTTCTGCCATCCTTGGTGGAGACAGCGTTGCAAACAAAAAGCCCCATCCAGAACCTATCATAAAGGTTATGGAGCTCACCGGCTTCACCCCTGAAAGAACCCTCTATGTGGGAGACACGGGGGCAGACCTTGATGCATCGAGAGGGGCAGGTGTGGACTTTATAGCCGTCTCATACGGATTTGCAGACATAGAGGAGCTTGTGCGTCGTGGCTGCAGGCAGGTCATCGAGCGAATAGAGGAGCTTCTTGGTATCGTAAGGTAGTTAGGTATGGAAATAAAAAAATTTTCCTATATAATATAGAAAAAACTAAACAGGAGGTCATAGATTATGGCACAGAAGAAAGCACCAAAAGAGCTGATAGATGCGCTGAATCTCGACAGGGCATATGAGCTTGCTGCCATCATACAGTACATGGGGCACCACTACGAGGTAGAGGGTATGGATAGCGCTGCGGTTCAGTCAATATTCAAGCAGATAGCACTTGATGAGATGAAACACGCAGAGATGCTCGCCGAAAGGATAGTATACCTTGGTGGTGTGCCTGTTCAGAAGCCAACGAATGTAAAGCGTGGTGGCGGTATAAAAGACATGATAAATGACGACCTCAGCGGTGAGTACGAGGCAATAGAGAGATACAAAGAGCATATAAAACTCTGTGAGAAGCTTGGAGACCCTGTGACGAGGAAACTCCTTGAGGACATACTCGCCGACGAAGAGGGCCATGCAGACCAGTGGGAAACCCTTCTTGCAAGTGGCGAGGGTAAAAAGGAAGAGTAGCCTATGAAAAAGTGGCGCTGTAAGGTATGCGGCTTCGAGCATCAGGGCGATAGCCCCCCTAAGCAGTGTCCCGTATGCGACGCACCGGCAAGCATGTTCGAGGAGATGGGTTGACGGTCTTATGCCAACACCTGCCGAAAGGGAAATCCTCAAGCGAATAAGGCTTAAGGGTGCCATAACATTTAAAGAGTTCATGGAGGTAGCCCTCTACCACCCGGAGGGGGGCTACTATACATCCAAAGAGAGGATATGGGGCAAAGACGGGGATTACATCACCAATACGGATGTAAGCCCTGTCTTTGCAAGGGTTCTTGCAAAAGAGTTCTACAGGATGTGGCAACTCTGCGGTAGCCCCGCAGAGTTCCACTTCGTTGAGGCAGGAGCAGGCAGGGGCTCTTTTACAGAGGAGCTTCGCAGCACAATAGAAGAAAGATACCCAGAGTTCTTTCGTTCCTTAAGGTTCGTCTGCGTAGACAGGGCGGTAAAGGGCGAGGGCCTCAAGGACGGCATACTCTGGCTGAGGGATATTGACGAGCTCGAAAAGGGGTTTGCAGGTATCGTGTATTCCTGCGAGCTCCTTGACGCCCTGCCATTTCACAGGGTTGTCAAAAGGGAGGATGGACTGAGGGAACTCTTCGTGAGTCATGACGGAGGGTTCGAGGAGGTAGAGAACAGCCCATCCACAGAGGAGCTGGAGATACACTTCGTAGAGCTCGGAATAGAGCTGCCACCACTTACAAAGGCAGAGGTATCCCTTGAGGCAAAGGACTGGATAGAGAAGGCAGGTGGCATTCTCGATAGAGGGTTTGTGGTTACCGTGGACTACGGTCTTCCTGCAAGCTCTCTTTACATGGAGCATCCCTGTGGCACACTGCACTGCCACTGGAGACATACGGTAAACGACGACCCCTATCAGAAGATAGGACTGCAGGACATAACGGGGCTGGTGGATTTTACCTCAATAGCCATGGCAGGAAGGAAGGCAGGCCTACATACAACAGGCTTTACAACGCAGGGCTACTACCTTCTATCACTGGACATACTGGATGAGCTCAAGTGTGTGCTTCCAGATGAGAAAGAGATATACGAGAAGGTACAGCACAACCAAGGGATAAAGGAGCTCATAATGCCGGGTGGCATGGGGGATACCCTCAAGGTGCTCGTTCAGCACAAGGGTGTGGAAAGCCCTATTCTGCATGGTTTCTCCATAAAGGACATGAAAGACAGGCTCTAATAGAAGGTTTTCTTTTTTTGTTGTTAAAGCAAGAGAGCGGATATATAATCTAAATGTATGGAGGACAGGGACACATGGGTGAAGAGAAGGTAGAAAAGTGTATGATATGTGGAAAGCCATCCAAGACGACCATATGCCGCGCCTGTGAAGATAAGATCAGGGGTGAGGCTGTGGAGAAAAAGATAAGAAGAGAGAAGGCAGGAAGAATAGACAAAGAGAAAAAATAGGAGACTCTCCATGGAACCCTCGGGCATCATAGAAAAACTATCTATAGCACTCAAAACAGAAGTAGAAGGGCATGCCTTCTACAAGTACGCAGCAGAGGCCACCACCGACGAGCTTGGCAAAAATGTGTTCAACCACCTTGCAAGCGAGGAGCTTGAACACATGGATGTCATCGCCGCCATTGCAGAGTCTCTCAAAGAGGGCAAGGGCTGGATGAGCTATGAGGAGGCAGTGAAGGCAGGGCTCAGCATGAGAGAGCAGAAGGGTCTGCCCCTGTTTCCCGAAAAGAATGAGCTTCTGGAAAGACTGAAGGCAGGCAAGACAGACAGTGACGCCGTAAAGATAGCCATAGAGAGCGAGGAGAAGGCCGTTCAGTTCTACTCGGATATGCTGAAAGAGGCAAAGACCCCTGAAGAGAAGGTATTTCTCACCAGACTTCTCGAGATGGAGAAGGCACACCTTAAGATTCTCAGGTGGGAGTACGAGTCTCTCATACAGAATGGCTTCTGGTGTGACTTCATGGAATACAGCGTGGAGAAGGAGACGGAATAATGCATCATGTGGTTGTATCAGGGCTTGGTCCTGCTGGAGCCACACTTCTGTATGAACTGGCAAGTCGTGGATACAGTGTTCTTGGCATAGACAGGGAAAGATTCCCCAGATACAAATCCTGTGGAGGCTGTATATCCACGAAGATAGATACCCTCAAAGGGCTCGACCTGAACCCCCTTATAGAGACCCCCGTATATGGCGCCACTTTTAGCTACAGACAGGACCGTTATGTGGACATATTCTCTGACGAGCCGGTGGCATACAATGTAAAGAGAGACCTCTTCGATGCCTATCTTGTGGAAAGGGCAAAAAAGGCAGGTGCCACTGTTATAGAGGGCTGCAAGGTTGAAGACTTCCTTGAGGAGAAAGACCACATAAGGGTTGTCTGTGAGGGTGGCAAGAGCTTTTCCGCACGGTTTTTCGTATGTGCCGATGGGGCAGGAAGCCTTGTTGCAAGAAAGCACTTTTCTCTTAACCCCAAGGAGTTCGGCATCTCTTACACGATGGAGATACCCGTCGATGAGGCTGAGACAGAGAAGATGCTCGGCACCCTCTACATAGACTTTGGTGAGGTGCCCTTCGGGTACGGATGGATATTCCCCAAAAAGGGGCTTCTCTCCGTGGGGGTGGCAGGTGAGTCTAAAAAGTGCAAGGGTAGGCTCAGGCAGGACTTCGAAAAGTTCCTTCAGAACCACAAGATCCTTGCAGGCAGAGCTCTTAAGGAGAAGGTCCACGGATGGATGCTTCCCATATACCACAGCGACGGACATCCTGTCATAAAGGGCAGGGCACTTGCCGTTGGAGACGCAGCCCATCTGGTAGACCCCTTCCTTGGCGAGGGCATATACTATGCCATGGCTTCTGCACAGGCTGCGGCAGAATCCATCATGGAAGCCATAGAGGAGAACACCACAGGGTTTGAATCTTACAGGGAATATCTTAAGCGGGAGTTCTATCCAGAGTTCAGAGCCCTCTCGAAACTCGCAGGCCTTGTCTACACCCATCCGAGACTTTGGTACAGGATGGTGGAAAAAGAGCCCCAGATAATGCTTCGTTACTACGATGTGATAAGGGGCAGAAGACGGGCAGATGAGTTCTACCGCTGGGTGCTCTCAAAGGTCATAAAGAAACCATGGAAGGTTCTAAGAAGGTGGCTTGAGGATAAATTCCTCAGGACGGGCTGACACTGAAAAACAGGAGTAATCGAAGATGAAAAAGGTGGCTTTATTTATACTTCTTTTCACTGTAACGATGGCTGCACCATCACTTGTGGTTGCAGAGGAGGGCAAAAGGTGTGAGAAGTCCTATTCGAAACACACCATGAAGCACCACAAAAAGGGCTACCTATTCTATGGGGCAATATCCAAACTTGAGCTGAGCCCCAAGCAGAAGGCAGAATTTGCAAAACTCAAACTCAGCTATAAGAAAGAGAAGATAAAGGCTGAAAGCAGGATAAAGATACTGGAGGTTGAGCTTAAAGAGCTTCTTCTCAAAGAGTCGCTGGACCTCGACAGCATAAGGGCAAAACTGGAACACATAGAGAAGGAGAAGGCAGAGCTACGATTCGCACGCTACAGGGCACTCAAGGAGCTTATGTCCATACTCACCCCGAAGCAGCGTAAGGAGTTCAGAGAAAAGCTCCTTTACGGGCTTTACCGTTAGAACCACACTCAAAAGGAGGTGAGATGATGCTCGTCGTCCTGCGTAGATTCATGATACCCCGTGTGGCACACTGCAGTGAAGGGTGCTGAAATGGTGCCCCTGATCTGACAGAACTGTATACTTCTTTATTGCCGCATTTATAACCCGTTTCCGATTTTTTACAGAACAGACAGGGCACATAAGAAGAGAGATGTTTTTGTGTTTTTTTCTGGTCGAGCCGTGGATAAGAAGGTTATATATAGCTTTCCATCAACCGGGGTCATATGGCAGGACAGACAACATCGCGAGCTTTTCAAGCGGGTAGAGCTGTTCGTAGATGCCGTGGAGAAGGACAGGGGTAAGGAAGAGCTCTTAAGGCTTCTTGAGTTTCTTGACGAGTATGTGGTGTTCCACTTCCACGACGAAGAGAAGGCCATGGAGAAGGCAGGCTTTCCTGACAGCCTCTCGCACATACAGGAACACACGGGATTCATCGACGAGTTGAGTGAGCTCAGGATGGAGCTCTCAAAGGGCTATTCTCATGAAATAGTTGACAGAATAAAGACCAGAATTATAAGATGGCTCAAAGAACACATCGGCAGAGCCGACAGAGAACTCGGCAGCTTTTTGCTACAGAAAGATAAAGGCAGCATTATTAGATAAAAACATAAACCCGTGGTATGGGTGCCCCTGTGGGGCTTAAAGAGGGAAGCCGGTGAAATTCCGGCGCGGACCCGCCGCTGTAACCGGGGACGAAAGCCACACAGAAGCCACTGTCCTTCAAGGCAGGACGGGAAGGCGTGGCAAGTAGGATGATCCGGAAGCCAGAAGACCTGCCCATACCATAAAGAGTTTCAGAAGGCAGATTGCCTCGTGGACCCGGGCAACCTGCTGAAAAGAATCTTTTACATGTTAGAAAGGGCTATCCCCGGTCCCAGCCCTTGAGGGTCCGGGGATTTTTTTGTCTGAGTCATGAAAAAAAAGGGCATCATAATAGCCTCTACAGGTTCAGGCACGGGTAAGACCACCCTGACCCTTGCCATTGCAGGAGCACTCAGAAGAAGGGGTGTGAAGGTGGCACCCTTCAAGTGTGGACCTGACTATCTGGACCCAACCTACCTTTCAAGGGTTACAGGCAGGGAGTGTGAAAACCTTGACCCATGGATGATGGGCGAAAGCGCTCTCGAAGAGGTCTTCTACAGTGCAATGGAAGGGGCAGACTTTGCACTTATCGAGGGGGTTATGGGGCTTTTCGATGGGGTGGGTGGCAGAGAGGAGGGTTCAACCGCCCATGTGGCAGCCCTTCTGGGGTTGCCAGTTGTGCTCGTAATAGATGCATCAGGGATGTCTGCAACAGCAGGTGCCATATTCCACGGTTTGAGGGAATTCAGAAAAGACATAAATATCGTAGCCCTTATATGCAATCGGGTGGCAGGCAAGCCCCACCGAAGAATGCTCGAGGATGCAGCTGGCAGAGACTTCTTCCTCGGTGCCATACCAAGGATGGAGGAGTGCCTTACATTCAAATCTCGCCATCTTGGGCTTTTAAGGGCAGACAGAAGAGCCCTTACAGATGAAACCATAGAGGCTCTCACAGAGCTTGCCGAAGCCCACATAGATGTGGCAAGACTCATAGAGCTTGCAGCCCCTTTAAGGGGTGAGAAAGGGTGGACACCCTGTGCCACAGGGGATGAGTATTCCGTCCGTATAGCCATTGCAAAAGACGAGGCATTCCACTTCTACTATCCCTACAACCTTAAGCTACTTGAAGCCTTCGGGGCAGAGCTTGTGGAGTTCTCCCCCCTTAAAGACAGAGGGCTGCCAGAAGGGGTGGATGGACTCTACATCGGGGGTGGCTATCCAGAGTGTTTTGCAGAGGAGCTTTCAGAAAACAAAAGTATGCTTCAGGCGATAAGAGATGCATCACTTTCAGGTATGCCCGTATACGGAGAGTGCGGAGGGCTTATGTATCTTACAGAGGGGGTAAGACTCACAGATGGAAAGTTCTTTCCCATGGCAGGTGTCCTTGAGGCAGAGTGTGTTATGCACAAAAGGCTTAAAGCCCTTGGCTATGTGGAGGTTGAGACGACGGAGGATTCCATAGCTGGTCCTTCTGGCACCCACATGCGGGGGCACCAGTTCAGATACTCAGAGCTTGTGCCAAAGGGAAGAATCAACAGGGTATACAGGGTAAGGACCGTAAGGACAGGAGAGCTTACAGAAGAAGGTTACAGGGCTTGTAACCTTCTTGCATCCTATGTGCACGTGCACTGGGCATACAGCAAAGATGTGCCCGAAAACTTCGTAAAGGCATGCCAGAGCTACAGGAGACAAAGATGCCACGGATAACTCTCATAACAGGTGGAATGAAGAGCGGAAAGAGTGCCCATGCCTTGAGTATTGCAGAGGGCTACCAGAGAAAACTTTTTGTAGCCACCGCGGAGCCACTGGATGAAGAAATCAAAGAGCGCATAGATAGACACAAAAAAGAGAGGGATTCAACCTACACAACAGTGGAAGAGCCCATAAGGATAGGGGCTGTGCTCAAAGAGGCAAAGCATAGATACGGAGCGGATGTGGTCATTGTAGATTGTCTTACCCTCTGGCTTGGAAATATATTCCATAAAGATGTTGAAAACCTCGATGCCCACATTCAGGACCTTCTCGATGCATTGAAAGACAGTGTCTGCCCTGCGGTACTTATTACTAACGAGATTGGCATGGGGGTGGTGCCTGTCTCAAGGGATACGAGAAGATTCGTGGATGAGTGCGGAAGGCTCAACCGCCTCGTGGCAGCACTTTCAACGGAAGTGATACTTATGGTAAGTGGACTACCCCTTTTTCTAAAAAGGGGATGAGAAGATCAACCAATAAAGGAGGTTTCAGGTAAGATGGCTCTTATGAAAGAGACACTTGAAGGGATAACCCCAGTGGTTAGAACCATAGAAGAGAAGGTGCAACAACACCTCGATAGCCTTACCAAACCACGGGGTAGCCTTGGCAGACTTGAAGAGATTGCGAAACAGTACTGCCTTATAACAGGCACGGACAGACCCCACATGGGCAAAAAACATATATTCACCTTTGCTGGAGACCATGGGGTGGCAGAAGAGGGTGTTTCTGCCTTTCCAAAGGAGGTAACTCTACAGATGGTAAAGAACATGGTCTCCGGCGGGGCAGCAGTGTGTGTGCTTGCAAGGCATGTGGGGGCAGCACTTTCCATAGTTGATGTGGGTGTGGATGGAGACCTTTCGGGTATGGAAGGACTCATACACAAAAAGGTAAGAAGTGGTACTGCCAATATGACAAGAGGGCCTGCCATGAGCCCAGAAGAGGCTGAAAGAGCAATAGAGGTGGGTATTGAGCTTGCACACAAGGCAAAGAAAGAAGGGGCAACACTGCTTGGTACAGGCGAGATGGGTATAGGTAATACCACGCCATCTTCGGCACTCTTTTCTGTGCTTCTTGACCTGCCGGTTGAGGATGTTACAGGTAGAGGCACAGGGGTGGATGATGAGACCTATAGAAGAAAGATAGATGTAATAAAAAGGGCTATAAGTGTGAACAGCCCCTTCGATGGAGCCCTTGATGCACTTGCAAAGGTGGGAGGGCTTGAGATAGCAGCCATAGCAGGGCTTGTGCTTGGTGGAGCAAGGGAGAAGGTGGCAGTTGTCGTTGACGGGTTCATCTCCACGGCAGGTGCCCTTGTGGCAATGAATATGTGCGAGCATGTGAGGGACTATCTCTTCTTCAGCCATCGTTCTGAAGAGAAGGGGCACAGGGTGTTCTTCGAAAAACTTGGCGTAAAGCCCATACTGGACCTTAACATGCGTCTCGGTGAGGGCACGGGCGCAGCCCTTGCCATGGATGTGGTGGAGGCATCCCTTAAGATATACAACGAGATGGCAACATTTCACTCTGCTGGTGTATCAGAAGGGGTGGACTGAAAGGTGCAGGTATGCAGGATGTCTTAAAAGGATTCATGGGAGCCCTTTCAACCCTTTCAGTTCTACCACTGTGGACAGACTCTATTGAGGGCAGAACCACGGTGCCTTGGTTTCCTGTGGTGGGCCTTCTGCTCGGGGTTATGGTGTGGGCTGTGGCAGCAGGTGCTGATTATGTTACTGGTGGCGGTATGACCCTTCTTACAGG
>DRQE01000130.1 GCA_011371515.1 Deltaproteobacteria bacterium | reverse complement strand
TATGATGTCTATAAAGATAACGGAGACTATCAGGGTGTGGCATTCACCCTGTGGGCAGAGGCAGGCACATACAGAATAAAAGGTGAGCCAAAAGAAGCCCTAAAAAGATTCCGCAAAGCGAAAAGGCTATTTGAAGCAATGGAAGATAAAAAGGGCATAGCCTACTGTCTTACAGGGCTTGGTGGCTCTCTCAGGGTGAGCAGAAGATACAAGGACTCCCTTGAGCATTACACCATGGCGAACACCCTCTTTCGCAGTCTTAGAGACACCTTCGGCATTGCCTACTCCTACTGCGGCATAGCAAATGCCTTGAGGATGAAAGGCAAGTTCAAAGAAGCACTGCGCTACTTCCGCCTTGCAACAAGAAACTACAAAAAGATAGGTGATAAGGTAAGCTACGCCTACACCCTGTGGGGTGAGGCAATGGTGTTCATACAGCTTGGCAGCCTCGATGAGGCAGAAAAGGACCTCGAGCTTGCAAAAACCCTCTTCAAAGAGACAGGCGATGAGAGGGGCATTATCTACTACCTTATAGCCACTGCCCAGATAGAGTTCCTTAAAGGTAGAAAAAAGGGTGCCTTAAGGCTTCTCGAAAGAGCGCTCAAAAAAGCCACCACCTTCGAGTTTGCAATAGAGAAGGGCTATGCAGAAACCCTTCTTTCTGCAATAGGTGAGAAGCCAGAAAAACTACCTCTCAATCTGCCCTAAAGGTTTCTGAGCGCTTTGTCCACGGCTTCGAGTGTTTCTTCCACATCTTTCTTTGTGTGGGCAAGGCTTACGAAGTTTGCCTCAAACTGCGATGGAGGAAGCATCACCCCACGAGAGAGCATGCGGCTGAAGTACTTTGCAAATCTATCGAGATCAGAGCCTGCGGCATCCTGATAGTTCTTTACCTGCCTGTCTGTAAAGAAGAGTGTGAACATGCTTCCTGCCTTCTGCACCCTGCATGGTAGCCCTCTTCTTTTTACTATCTCCTCTATGCCGGCACAGAGGGTATCGGTCGTGCTCAGAAGTTTCTCATAGGTGCCGTTTTTCTGAAGGAGTTTGAGGGTCTCTATGCCAGCCCTCATGGCAAGGGGATTACCAGAAAGGGTGCCAGCCTGATAGACAGGCCCCGAGGGGGCAAGTTTCTCCATAATCTCCCTTCTGCCACCAAATGCACCCACAGGAAGCCCTCCGCCTATCACCTTTCCAAGGCAGGTAATATCAGGCACTATGTTGTATACATTCTGTGCCCCGCCATAGCAGAGGCGGAATCCGCTCATCACCTCGTCCATTATAAGAAGGGCTCCGTACTCCTGTGTGAGCACCCTCAGCCCCTCAAGAAAGCCTGCCTTTGGGGGCACAACTCCCATATTACCGGGTACACCTTCTACTATGACACAGGCAACCCCTTCGGGGTCTTTTTCGAATATCTCGCGTACAGAACCGAGGTCGTTGTATGGCGCGGTATAGGTATTTTTGGCTATATCCAGTGGCACACCGGGGCTATCTGGCACACCGAGGGTTGCAGCCCCACTGCCTGCCTTAACGAGCAGGCTATCCGCATGGCCGTGGTAACAGCCTTCGAACTTTATTATCCTGCTTCTTCCTGTATGGGCACGGGCAAGCCTTATGGCACTCATGGTTGCCTCGGTGCCAGAATTGACGAATCTTACCATGTCCATCGAGGGAAATGCCTCGAGCACCATCTCTGCAAGCTCCACCTCTGCCTCCGTAGGCGCACCATAGCTTGTTCCTGCCTCAATGGTCTTTTTAAGTGCCGAGGTAACCTTTGGATGAGCATGTCCCAGTATCATAGGTCCCCATGAACCGATGTAATCTATGTAGGCGTTGCCATCCACATCGTAGAGTCTTGCCCCTTTAGCCCTCTTTATAAAGACAGGCTTTCCACCCACCGCCTTGAAAGCCCTGACAGGGCTGTTGACCCCACCGGGTATGAGCTTCTGTGCCCTTCTTAAAAGCTGGGAAGACCTCATCCTCTTCATCTTTCCATACTCCTTTCTATTGTATCGGGTGTCTGCCCCCGAAGAAGGGGGAAACCCATCTCTTCTCTCAACTTTATATAACCCTCGGCACACCTGCGGGCTATCTTCCTTACTCTGGTTATGTAGCCTGTCCTTTCTGCAACACTTATAGCACCCCTTGCGTCAAGAAGGTTGAATGTATGGGAACACTTAAGACACATGTCATAGGCAGGCAGCACCAGTCCCTCCGAAAGAAGCCTGTGTGCCTCTTTCTCGAACATGTCGAAAAGGGTAAAGAGCATCTTCACATCTGCCACATCGAAGTTATAGCGCGAGTACTCCACCTCTGCCCTGTGGTGCACCTCTCCATAGGTTATCTCATCTGTCCACTTTAGCTCAAACACACTCTCCACACCCTGTAGATACATGGCTATTCGTTCAAGCCCGTAGGTGAGTTCCACACTTACAGGCATAAGGTCTATTCCACCAACCTGTTGAAAGTAGGTGAACTGGGTTATCTCCATCCCGTCGAGCCATACCTCCCAGCCAAGCCCCCATGCACCAAGGGTGGGGCTTTCCCAGTCGTCCTCGACAAAGCGTATGTCGTGCTTCAGGGGGTCTATACCAAGGGCTCTGAGGCTATCGAGGTAGACTTCCTGAGAGTCCAGTGGTGATGGCTTCAGTATTACCTGAAACTGATAGTAGTGTTGTAATCTATTGGGGTTCTCGCCGTATCTGCCATCGGCAGGTCTTCTCGATGGTTCCACATAGGCAACCCGCCAAGGCTCGGGACCCAGCACCCTCAAGAATGTTGCCGGATGGAATGTGCCCGCACCCTTTTCCATATCATAGGGCTGCTGCACCACACAGCCCCTTTCTGCCCAGAACTTCTGTAAAGTGAATATAAGCTCCTGAAAGTTCATTCTACCTCCCTCTCAGATAGCATTTACCATCTCTATAAACCTCATACACCTTGGCACCTTACCAAGATGATATTTTATACATTCAGAGAGCATTTTTCGAGCCTCTTTTTTGAATACCTCACCTGTGTTCAACACATGGAGTTTCTCTCTGGGAAGCCTTACTGCCATAAGAAGTGTCTTTATTGTGCCCAAGGAAAGCTCGAGCCCTGCCTGCCCAGTACAGTCTTTGCAGAAAAGCCCTCCCCTTTCTGTAATAAAGCTCATCTTCTCTTCCAGACCGGTCTTTCCGCACCCCACACAGCCTGTAAGGTGTGGCATAAGACCAGAGAGTTTCAGAAGCCTTATCTCAAAGAACCTTGCAACGGACTCCACAGACTCAGCGCTCTTGAGCATACCGAGAAAGCCCTTGAGATGCTCGAACATGGCTTCATTCGGCTCGTCAGGGGGGACAAACTCATCTGTAAGCTCTACCATGTAGGATGCATAGCCAAGCCGTTCCATATCACCCTTAAGCTCACCGTAGGGGTCGACAAGTTTTGCTGCATCGAGCCTTGCAAGCTCCATGGATTTATTTCTGAAAAGTACCACATCCACAAGACATATTACATCGAGGCTGCCAACAAACCTGCGTCTGCTCCTTTTGGCACCCCTTGCGATGGCAGAGAGTTTTCCATGGGTGCCGGTAAGAAGGGTAAGAATCCTGTCAGACTCCGAGTAAT
>DRQE01000129.1 GCA_011371515.1 Deltaproteobacteria bacterium | reverse complement strand
GTGAAGACAAAGACTAAAAGAAAGGAAAGTACTAATAGGAGTGCCCTGTTCTTCATTTTTTCTTCCTCCCCTGGCTTGCTACGAAACCTGCAAGTGCTTTCATCTCTGCATCATTTATAATGCCGGTGAATATGGGCATACGCTTTACGGGCTTGAATAGTTTGGGCTTTTTCAAATACATGTATACCCAGTCCCCCTTAAGCCTCTTGCCTGCCTCTGAGAGATCAGGTCCTGTTATGCCCCCTATCTTCTTCTTTTTACCTTTCTTTATGGTATGACAACCTATACAACCATACTTCTTTTTAAAGCTCAGCTTTGCCCGTGGGCTGCTCTTCTCTTTAACAACCCCCTCTTTAACAGCACCTGACTTTAGCGTAAGAAGATAGGCTGCAACATCCTTCGCCTGAGATTTGGAAAGTGCAGGATGTCCACCAGTGTTCTTCTCTGTTATGGAGTTATATTTAAGAGGTCTTATTATTGTCGGGTTCGCAAGCCATTCCTCGAGCCAGTCTTTTTTGAACTTATCTCCTGCGTACCAGAGCTCAGGGCCCTTCTTCTTCATCTGGTCCTTGAATGTCTTTTCAGTTGCAGGTCCCTTGGTCTGATGACACTTGCCACAGTTCTGCTTCTTGAATATAGCCTCGCCCTCTTTAGGACCAGCAAAACTTACACCCGCAGAAATGGCTATGCTTATACCAAGGGCTATAAACAAAGTTATGAGTTTTCTTACACCCTCGCTATTCATGTTAAAGACCTCCTTAATGATTAATCCCCCTCTCTTGATAGACACCCTCTTAGATGCAGGAAACATTGTTTTTTAAAAACTCCAGTGATATAATTGTTGGAAGGCTGGTTAATTAAATAGCAGAACCTGTCAAACCTGTCAAGAAGTTTTTTTAAAAATTTTTAATTTTTTTCACAACATGATAAATGTCATCTTCTATAGCCTGCTCGCGCTGGCAATACTTCTAACACCATCCCATGGTAGCGACAACATTACCATCGGACGGATGAATGTGAAGATATGGCCTGAGTACGACGACACTGGGGTGCTCGTAATATACGATGGAAGGTTCACAGACTCAGCCCTCTTTCCTTTAAAGGCAAGGTTTCTTATACCCACAGGTTCTGTTGTGAGTGATGCCTGCAGTGTATCCCCCAGAGGTGAGCACTTCTGCCAGCTCTATGAGATAAGCTCCGGTAAAGAGTTCGACGAGATAACCATCACCCTTCCCTATCCAAACTTCTACTTGAGCTTCCACACACCATCACTTGGCAGAGAGAAACAGAAAAGTTTTACCTACACAATAAAGGCAACCTACCCCGTTGACACCATGGAGGTGGACATACAGCAACCACTGAGGGCTGAAAGGTTTGTGGTATCTCCACCTGCAAGAGCAGAGCTTATAAGGGGTTTTACCCACTTTTTATACGAAATAAAGAATGTAAAGGAAGGCGACACGAGAGAGTTCAAAATATCCTATTACAAGGAAGACCAGAAGCCCTCTGTGGACATAAAGTACTCCCCACCCATGATGAAGGGCGCTGATACGGGAAAGGGTTCTCCCTACTCAACGCAGCGTTTGGTAAGAATCCTTCTATATGGTGGCTTCTTTACAGGGCTTCTTGTCTTGGGGATAATAATTGCATGGTTTATAAGATCAAAGAAGGCATCATAGGGCTGGTACTTATTACGATTCTTCTTATTCCTTCCCGTGCCCTTTCGACCACAGTTATGGAGGTCGCAAGGGAGCTGGCATGTCCCTGCGATTGTCCCCTCGTGCTCGAGGACTGCAACATGAGCTGTGGGTTGCAGTGGAAGGACGAGATAGGAAGCCTCATAGCACAGGGAAAGTCCAAAGAAGAAATAATAGATTACTTCATAAAGAAGTACGGAGAGGAAGCCCGCCTTACACCGCTTCAAAAACTGCATGGTAAGATATACCAGTACACGAGAGGATTCGACAAAACCGACTGGGCTATAGCCATAGCAGGTGGCATTCTCTGGGTTCTGATTCTCTCTGGGGTCATATACATCGCTGTGGTGAGGTTTGTCAGGAGAAGATGAGGGCAATCTTTATAACAATAGCCGTAATACTCTCCCTTGTGGTTATCCTGTATGCGGGTTTTGTATACTTCTTTGTAAGTCCTGCAGAAGGTGGGCTTAACTACACCTACACCCGTGCAAGGCTTCTGCTCCATAGCTTTTCCATCGTCAAGGAGTTGACCCCTGCAGAAACAAAACTTCTCTACGAGGCAACCTGCACCCGTAAGTGTCACAGCCGTGATGTTATAGAACGAACCCCCCGCACTGCAAAGGAATGGGAAGACATCGTCGAGAGGATGTCCAGAAAGGCAAGCATGCGCGAGCCTGTAAAACAGGCTGTTGTTGCCTATCTTCAGGAAAAATTCCTGAGCAATGTGCCCACCATAATATCCGATGAGCTCATGCGTTTTCTCAAAAGATACTTGTGGCGCATGGACTTTGGTGAGGATGACCTCTACATAGACATAATCTACATACCCCAGAAGCTGCGCGATGTTCTGCCCTACCTCGGCGTTAAAGAAGAGGTGGACCCTGACAAGACCACCTTTCTTGTATTTCTCAACACACATCAGAGTGTGCTTCCCCCGTGGGATCTTGCAAAACTCTCGGTGTTGATGTATAAAGGAAAAAGGCTTGAGCCCGCAGAGTGGAAGGTTATATATGTGGACAGCAAGGGGCACCACAAAGAAGGGCTGCTTGTCTTTCCATCCATAAAAGTAGAAGATGTTGAGGGCTTCGAGGTCGTTATAAGCCCTCCCGGAATAAAGAAGAGAAGGTTTTTCTGGCAGTTGCCGGTGCCTGACTTTGAGGGAGACTATGAGAAGAGAATTTAAAAAGGTTATACTCTTTGCCCTGCTCATATTCGTTACAGCCTACGGCTGTTCAGAGAAGAAGGAAAGCCCCCCGGAAAAGACAGAGCCAAAGAAAGCAGCAGAGTTCACACTCACGCTCTTCGATGGTTCTGTCTTCAGGCTCTCCGACCACAGGGGTAAGCCCGTGGTGCTGAACTTCTGGGCTTCATGGTGTGGGCCCTGCAAGAGGGAAGCCCCTGAGCTTGAGAAAGCCTTCAAAAAGTATTCGGATAAGGGGGTGGTCTTTCTGGGTGTGGCGGTGCAGGATACCGAAGAGGACGCAAAAAAATTCATAAAAAAGTATGGGCTCACCTTTCCCACAGGGCTTGATTCAGACCAGAACCTTACAGACCTCTACGGCGTTATGGGTGTGCCCACCACATTCATAATAAACAAAGAGGGCATTATCGTATACACCCACCTTGGTGCTGTTACAGAGGACCTTCTTGAAGATGAGCTGGAAAAACTCCTTTAATAGACGAACAGGAAGCCTTGCACTTGCAGGACTCGTGCTTCTTGTAACAATTATGGCTTTACAGGGCTGCTCCGAGGGTGGCACAAAACGCTCACTCATAGTGGTTGGAAGCCCTGCGCCATCGTTCACCATAGAGCTCTTCGACGGCAACAAGTGGACACTCGAAGACCACGGGGGAAAACCCATCGTTATCGCCTTCATGGCATCTTGGTGTCCATGCTCAAACGAATCCATACCATTCATAAAAGAAGCATACGAAAGATACAACCCGCAGGGGGTTGAGTTCATCCTTATAGGCATACAGGACAGTGCAGAAAAGTTCAGAAACTTTCTCGAAGAAAGGGATGTGACTATACCAGCAGGTTACGACACGGATGACACCATAGCTGCCCTCTACGGTGTTGATGCCCCACCTGTAACGATATTCATAGACAGAGAGCAGAAGGTAAAACGGGTCTACTTCGGTAACATAAAAGAGGCTGGCAAGGAGTACTTCAGCTGGATAGAAGAGGTGCGCTGATGGCAGAGTTTGGCCCCCTACAGGCACTCTGGGGAGGGTTTGCCACCTTCTGGAGCATATGGCAGGCATGCATAATGCAGATAACCCCTTTCTTCGTTGCCTTCATGGCTTCCCTATTTCTTATAACCACTGAAAGAAGGGGCAAATACGAGGGCTTTCTTCTACCACCTGTATTCTTCACCTTCGGGTTTGCCATATCCTTCTCTCTCACGCACTCTCCACTTTTTATGTCAGTAAATCCTGTTCCAGCATGGCTGTTGAAGATAGCCTCTGGCATATACATCCTTGCCACAGGGGTGCTTCTGTTCTCAAGGGCAGTCCATCTTGTGAAAGACTGGCTATACTGGGCAGGAGGGTTTCTCTTGGGTATAACCTTCGGCATAATATACATGCCCTGCATAAGCCCCTCCCTCTCTAAAATATTCACCATAGCCATGCAGCCCGACAGCATGACCACAGGGCTTCTTCTCGCCTTTCTCTATGCAGTGGGGCTTGGAATATCTCTTATAATTGCAGGGCTCGTGGTGATTGGCATACTCCACACAACAGGGGTGTACAGAAGACACAATGCCAGTTTAAGAAAGTTCTTCTCAGTGTTTCTCATAATACTCGGGCTTTTAAACATAACAGGATATATGGTATACTACAAGTCACTCATCCTGAAACCGTTCATTAAATAGTATGGGCTCTGACGGAACTAACAAAGAGATAAAGTCCCCCCCGGGGTTCAAAAAGAAGATATTCGGCAGCGTGCTCTTCTTTATAGGGGGGCTTAACCTTGTGTTCTCTGTAAAGGCAGGTATAAGTGTTGACCCCTTCCATGTGGTGGTAACCATCCTTGGCTCCCTTATATTCCTCTACGGTGCCGTGGAGGGGATGAGGGGTTAGTCCACG
>DRQE01000128.1 GCA_011371515.1 Deltaproteobacteria bacterium | reverse complement strand
TCTTATATTCAATAATACCAAGCCACGAAAATCCCCAAAAAAACTTTAAAAAGGAGGTATGTTATATGAAGATTAAACCCCTTCATGATCGTGTAATTGTAAAAAGGCTTGAGGAAGAGGAGAAGACAAAAGGCGGCATAATAATCCCTGACACTGCAAAGGAAACCCCTGTTGAGGGCAAGGTGATAGCCGTTGGGCCCGGAAGGAAGGACGAGAATGGGAAACTCATCCCCATGGATGTAAAAGAGGGTGATACCGTCATATTCAGCAAGTATGCCGGCACAGAGGTCAAGCTGGAAGGCGAAGAGTACCTCATAATGAGGGAAGACGACATTCTCGGCATCGTTGAAGGCTAAAAGAAGAACTAAAAGGAATTTAAAAAACTTATAAGGAGGTAGATTCACAATGGGTGCAAAGGAAATATCCTTCAGTTATAACGCTCGTAACTCAATTCTCAGGGGTGTAAACATCCTTGCAGACGCTGTTAAGGTAACCTTGGGACCAAGGGGTAGAAACGTGGTTATAGAGAAGAGCTTCGGCTCGCCAACCATAACAAAAGACGGTGTTACCGTTGCAAAGGAGATAGAGCTTGAGAACAAGTTCGAGAACATGGGCGCACAGATGGTAAAAGAGGTGGCAAGCAAGACCAGCGATGTGGCAGGTGATGGCACAACCACAGCCACCGTGCTTGCACAGGCAATCTTCAGAGAGGGCAGCAAGCTCGTTGCAGCCGGACACAACCCCATGGACCTTAAGCGCGGTATAGAGAAGGCAGTTGAGGTGGCAGTGGAGGAGCTCAAGAAGATAGCAAAGCCTGTAAAGGAGAAGAAAGAGATAGCACAGGTGGGCACAATCTCTGCAAACGGAGACTCCACCATAGGTGAAATAATAGCCGAGGCAATGGAGAAGGTGGGTAAAGAAGGCGTTATCACAGTGGAAGAGGCAAAGGGTATGGAGACCTACCTCGATGTGGTAGAGGGTATGCAGTTCGACAGGGGTTATCTCTCTCCATACTTCGTGACAGACGCCGAAAGGATGGAGTGCGTGCTCGAGGACGCCTTCATACTCATCCATGAGAAGAAGATCTCCAGCATGCGCGACCTTCTGCCGCTTCTTGAGAAGATAGCAAAGATGGGCAGACCCCTTCTCATAATAGCAGAGGATGTCGAGGGTGAGGCTCTTGCAACACTTGTGGTCAACAAACTCAGAGGCACACTTCACGCATGCGCAGTGAAAGCCCCCGGCTTTGGCGACAGAAGAAAGGCAATGCTTGAGGACATAGCCATCCTTACAGGTGGAAGACTCATAGCAGAAGAGCTCGGCATAAAGCTTGAGAATGTGGACCTCGATGACCTTGGAAGGGCAAAGAGAATAGTGGTGGACAAGGAGAACACCACAATAATAGATGGTGCCGGAAGAAAAGAGGACATAGATGCCCGCGTAAAGCAGATACGCAACCAGATAGAGGAGACCACGAGCGATTACGACAGAGAGAAACTTCAGGAGAGACTTGCAAAGCTCGTTGGTGGTGTGGCAGTGATAAATGTGGGTGCTGCAACAGAGACAGAGATGAAAGAGAAGAAGGCAAGGGTGGAGGACGCACTCCACGCAACAAGGGCTGCTGTGGAAGAGGGCATAGTGCCCGGTGGTGGTGTTACATACTTGAGGCTGCTTAAGGTCATAGAGGGCCTTGAGCTTCCATCAGAGCAGCAGTTCGGTGTGAACATACTCAAGAGAGCCCTCGAAGAGCCCATACGCCAGATAGCAACCAACGCAGGTGTGGATGGCTCAATAGTGGTCGAGAAGGTAAAAAGCGCCGAGGGCGCCTTCGGCTTCAACGCTGCCACCGAGACCTACGAAGACCTCGTAAAGGCAGGTGTTATAGACCCCGCAAAGGTCACAAGAATAGCACTTCAGAACGCATCGTCAATAGCATCACTCATGCTCACAACCGAGGCTATGATAGCAGAAAAGCCGAAGGAAGAGAAACAGGCAGCACCCGGTGGTATGCCCGGTGGAATGGACATGATGTAAAGCCCTCTTGAAAGAGGCAACTGAGAAGGGGATGGCACCACACAGGGTGTCGTCCCTTTTTTTTGTGCAAAAAACCGTTGCCTTAAAGACTCAATCTGGTTATAAAAAGGAGAAAAACTTTTCTATGGGATACTTAACTATGGAAGAGAAGAAGCGGGTAGAAAGACTCATAAAGGGTGTACAGAAGGAGCTTTCACGGTTCAACATACCCTATGTTACAGAGATCTCCGCAAAGACAAGAGATCCCTTCAGGGTGCTTGTAAGCTGCCTTTTAAGCCTCAGAACAAAGGACGAGGTTACAGCGGCTGCCTCCCGACGGCTCTTTGAACGGGCAACCACACCCGAAGAGCTCTGCAAACTGCCTGTAAAGACCATCGAGCGGCTTATCTATCCCGTGGGCTTCTACAGGGTAAAGGCAAGAAATATAAAGGCTATCTCAAGGGAGCTCATGGAAAAATACGGCTCAAAGGTTCCAGACAGTGTGGAAGAGCTCGTGAAACTCAAGGGGGTGGGCAGAAAGACGGCTACCCTCGTTGTATCCATGGGCTATGGCAGGCCTGCCATATGTGTGGACACCCATGTCCACAGGATAACAAACCGCTGGGGCATAGTGTCAACAAGCTCGCCCCACCAGACAGAGCTTGCCCTCTACAAAGTGGTGCCCCAAAAGTACTGGATAGAGCTAAACACCCTGCTTGTAGCCTTCGGGCAGAATGTGTGTAAACCCATCTCTCCCCATTGTTCTGACTGCGGCGTCCGTAGATACTGCCTGCGTGTGGGGGTTGAAAAGAGCCGATAAAAAGCCTTCACACCATACTTGCCAAACCACCTGTTTGGTGGTATATTTGGATAGATTCACCAAATCCTTACCAGTAAGGAGGTGCCTTATGTCGCCAAAGGTTTTGATTTTCGGCAAAGATACCTGACCATACACCACCGCAGCCCGTGAGGACTATGCAAAAAGAGGTTACGAGGTAGAGTACATAAATGTGGTGGCTGATCCAGAGGGTAAAAAGCAGATGCTCCGCTACAGTGGTGAGAGCAGAGTGCCCGTGATAGTGGAAAAGGTTGGCAACGATGTGCATGTAAGTGTTGGTTTTGGTGGCACCTGAGGGGTCTGAACGGGCAGGCCGTAAGGTTTACGGCCACAAAAGGTAAGATGGTTTGTTTCGTTCCACCGAGTGTTTGTCCTTGAATTTACACGGTGATAGATGCGGGGAGGCTCCCCGCATCTTAAATTTCACAACCAAAGGAGGTTAACCAGAAGACTATGGCAGAAAGGACACTTTCAATAGTAAAACCCGATGGAGTAAGAAAGAACCTTATAGGAGAGGTTATAGGACGGTTCGAGAAGGCAGGCCTGAAGGTGGTTGCCCTCAAGATGGCTCATCTTACAAAGGCTCAGGCACAGGGGTTCTACCATGTACACAGGGAAAGACCTTTCTTTGACAGCCTTACCACCTTCATGAGTTCAGGCCCTGTGGTACTCATGGTGCTCGAAGGTGAGGGCGCCATAAAGAAGGTAAGAGATATAATGGGGGCTACAAACCCTGCAGATGCAGAAGCAGGAACCATAAGAAAAGACTTTGCAGACTCCATAGAGGAGAACATCGTACATGGCTCAGATTCTCCTGAAAGCGCAGCCTTCGAGATAGGCTACTTCTTCAATGCCCTTGAAACATTCGAAAGGTAACAGATGGAAAACATAGAGAGTATAAAGACCCATTACGGCTTTACCCAGCAGGATGCACAAAACCTTAAAAGCCTCCAGCCTGTTATGGCAACATACAGACAGGCCTTTGTGGAGGAGTTCTACGACTACATAAAGGAGTTCGAAAATACCCCTCAATTCCTAAAGGACGAAGCGACCATAAGAAAACACCAAGATGCCATCGGCAAGTGGTTCATGGACCTCTTTTCCGGGGAGTATGGCTACCCCTACTTTCGTGAGCTCGAAAGGGTGGGTATGGCTCATGTGAAGATAAACCTGCCTGCCCACTATGTGAATGCGGCAATGCACTTTGTGAAGCGCTACATAGATGACATTCTGGAGCGTGAAATAAAAGACAAGCAGGAGCTTACCTATTTAAAAAGGTCTGTAGACAAGATACTCGACATAAATCTGGATGTCTTCACCAGCTCCTACATAGAAGAGGAAAAGAGGATCATCTTCCTTTCCCAGAAGGTTGAGACCTATCTGGTGGGATTTGCAAGGAGATTCTCCTACGGGCTCAATCTGATTCTTGTTCTTGGGCTGGTATTTCTGGGTGTGCTGGTGATGGGACTGTTTGCCTATGATCTAACCCATGTGTTCGAAGGAGATATAGAAAAGGGGCTTCTGGCAACCCTCGGCTCACTGCTCATGCTCTGGGTTGTCATAGAGTTGATGGATACAGAGGTGCAGCATCTAAGGGGCAAAAAGTTTGCCATAAAGGTCTTCATAAGCGTTGCCCTCGTGGCTGTCATAAGAAAGATACTCATAACCACCCTGTCAACCGAGACAGCCATAGCAAAGCAACTATCCCTCGTATTTGCAGTGGCTGTGCTCGGTGTGGTATACTGGCTTATAGCAAGGGTAGAAGATTGAGCCCAAGAACTCTTCGGTATGTCTTTCCTGTCAATCTCTAAAAACCTAAGAGACCTCTCCAAGGAAGAGCTTTCAGGACTCGTCCAGCTGTATGGCGAGCCCTCTTACAGGGCTGTGCAGCTTTACCGCTGGCTTTTTGCCCGCTCAATAGAGGAAATAGACTCCATGACAGACCTGCCACAGCAGTTGAGAACAAGGCTCAAAGAAGATGGCTTTCACCTAAAACTTCCAGAGCCTGTTGCCACAGAGCGCTCTGCCGATGGCTCCATGAAGATAGCCCTGAAACTTGAAGATGGAAATATCGTAGAAAGTGTGCTCATACCCGAAGAAAGGCGGCTTACTCTGTGTGTGTCCACACAAACAGGCTGTAACCTTGGTTGCAGGTTCTGTAAGACGGCATCTTTCCAGAGATGCCGTAACCTCACCCTTTCAGAGCTATTCTCTCAGGTGGAACTTGCCCGAAGGCTCATAGAAAAAGAGCCCTCCCTTGGGGAATATCAGCGCATAACCAATATCGTGCTCATGGGCATGGGTGAACCCCTGAACAATCTTGAAGAGGTGCTGAAATTCATAGGGGTGCTCACAGACCCCGATGGTCTGGGGTTTTCGTCAAGAAGAATAACCCTTTCTACAGCAGGCATACTGCCAGCCCTTAAAAGACTTCTTAAAGCCACAAGGATAAACATTGCCATATCCCTCAATGCCACAGACGAGGATACAAGGACCTTCCTTATGCCTGTAAACAGAAAATACCCGCTTAAAAAACTTCTGCGTGTCCTCAGGTATTCTCCGCTTCTTAAAAGGCGCTCTGTAACTGTAGAATATGTCCTCATAAAAGGTGTTAACGATTTCGCTGAAGACGCACGAAGGCTGGCAGAGCTCTTACGGGGGGTAAGGTGCAAGGTAAACCTTATTGCACTCAACCCCTTCGATGGCTGCCAGTTCAACCCACCAGATGAGCCTACAATCGAAAGATTCCGCCGCCTGCTCGAAGAAAGAGGGCTAACGGTGCTCGTAAGAAAGAGTAGAGGAAGAGACATACTTGCCGCATGTGGTCAGCTGGGCTCAAAAGCGGATAAAACCTCTTGACCCTCTGGTGGATGTAATGTTAAAAATTATCTTTTGGATAAAGAAGAAAAAGGAGTGCTCATTATGGCTGAAAGAATCATAGGTATTATAGGTGGCAGTGGGCTCTACGAGATGGAAGGGCTTGAGGATGTAAAGGAGGTCCGTCTTGAGACCCCTTTTGGCTCTCCCTCGGATGCCTATATTACTGGCAGGTTTGGCGATGCACAGCTTGTGTTTCTGCCAAGACACGGCAGAGGCCACCGCATACCCCCCACGGACATAAACTATCGAGCCAACATATATGGCATGAAAAAACTCGGTGTTGAGTGGATTATATCCGTGTCCGCCGTGGGAAGCATGAAAGAGGAGATAAAACCGGGCGATGTGGTTATAGTGGACCAGTTCTTCGACAGAACCACAAAGAGGGCATCAACCTTCTTCTCTTCGGGCATTGTGGGGCATGTGGAGTTTGCAGAGCCTGTCTGTGGCGGGCTTGCCGCAGTCCTCCATGACGCAGCCCGGAAGGCAGGAGCCACCGTCCACCGTGGCGGCACCTACATATGTATAGAAGGGCCCCAGTTCTCAACAAAGGCAGAAAGCCTCATCTACCGCAGCTGGGGTGTGGATGTAATAGGCATGACCAACATACCTGAAGCAAAGCTCGCCCGCGAGGCAGAGATGTGTTACTCAACGGTGGCACTCTCTACAGACTACGACTGCTGGCACGAGACTGAAGAGAGTGTGTCGGTGGACATGATTCTTGCCACACTCAAGAAGAATGTATCCCTTGCAAAGGAAATCATAAAGAACGCCATACCCACGATAACGCATCCAAGGGATTGCAAGTGTGCAAGGGCACTCGAGTATGCCATAGTCACGGCAAAAGAGGCAATACCAGAGGAACTCAAAAACGACCTTGCACCCATAATAGGAAAATACATCTAAAGGAGTCTGTGATATGGACATAGTGGTTGTAGGCTCTGTTGCCTTCGATACGGTGGAAACACCCTTTGGCAAAGCCGACGAGGTTCTTGGAGGCAGTGCCACATATTTTTCACTTTCGGCAAGTTTTTTCGCAAAGGTTGGAATGGTGGCAGTGGTTGGCAAGGACTTTCCCGACGAACACATAAAGATGCTCGAGGAAAAGGGCATAGACACGGCTGGTATCGAAAAGAAAGATGGCAGCACCTTTCGCTGGAAGGGTAGATACGACTATGACCTCAACCAAGCACACACCCTTGAGACACACCTGAATGTGTTCGAGCACTTCAACCCCACACTGCCAGAATCCTACAGAAAGGCACCCTTTGTCTTTCTTGCCAACATAGACCCAGAGCTGCAGCTTAAAGTGCTCGAGCAGGTAGAGGCACCAAGGCTTGTAGCCTGTGACACCATGAACTTCTGGATAGAGGGTAAGCCTTCTGAGCTCAGGGAAGTGCTCAAAAGGGTGGAGCTCTTTGTTATAAACGAGGCAGAGGCAAGAGAGTTTGCCGGTGAGCCAAGCCTTGTTAAGGCAGCAAGAAAGATAATGGACTGCGGACCACGAATACTCATAATAAAACGGGGTGAATACGGAGCCCTTATGTTCAACGGCTCGTCTGTGTTCAGTGCGCCTGCCTATCCGCTGGAGGATGTGTTTGACCCCACAGGTGCAGGCGACAGCTTTGCCGGAGGACTTATGGGTTATCTGGCATATACAAACGACCTTAGCGAGCAGAACATAAGAAAGGCAATAGTTATGGGCAGTGTTATGGCATCATTCAATGTGGAGGACTTCAGCCTCAACCGCCTGCGTGCCATATCCTGTGATGACATAAGGGCTCGCTACACAGAGTTCAAACAATTGACCTACTTCGAAGATGTATGATATAAAGTTTATTCAGGGTGTTTAACTATGATGAGGAATACCTTTATAGCCTTACTGCTTGCCCTTCTTCTTGCTTCCTGTGCTACCCTATCGCAGGAGAAACGGAAAGAGACGGCAGAAATACACTACAGGATGGGCTCTGTCTACTTTGCAGAGAGAAACTACACCGCTGCCCTTGAAGAGGTGCTCAAGGCTGTAAAGCTATATCCAAACAACCCCGAGTATCACAACCTTCTGGGCCTGATATACGGTGCGAAAAGGCTCTATGACAATGCCCAGATACACTTCCGTCAGGCAATAAAGATTAAACCCGACTTTTCTGAGGCACAC
>DRQE01000127.1 GCA_011371515.1 Deltaproteobacteria bacterium | reverse complement strand
GCCTTCGTGCAAGGGAGGTCAACTGGATAACAGCCCCACCTGAGGCTCCCATAGAAGCCAAGGTGCGGATACGCTACCGCCACAACCCTGTGGATGCAACGGTCATACCACAGGGTGAGCAGGCGGTGGTAAGGTTTTCAATCCCACAGAGGGCTGTAACCCCCGGACAGGCTGTGGTATTCTATAAAGACGACGAGGTACTTGGCGGCGGATGGATAGAAAGAGCAATAAAGGAGTTCGACAGAGAGCATGCTTAAAAGTTTCGCAATAAAGACACTTGGGTGCAGGGCAAACCAGTATGACTCAACAGCCCTCGAGGAGATGCTCAAAGAGGAGGGCCTTGAGAGGGTGGACACCGTCGAAGAGGCAGATGCCTTTATTATAAACACCTGCACCGTAACATCGAAGACCGATAGCGAGGCACGCCAGCTTGTGCGCAGGATAAGAAGGGCAAACCCTGATACGGTTATAATCGTTACTGGCTGCTATGCACAGGTCTACCCGGAAAGAATCAAAGAGCTTGGCTGTGTGGACTATATTCTTGGTAACCCTGACAAGGCGCGCATTGCAGAGTGCATAAGGGCTGGCAGGCCCTCAGAAGGCCGCATAATCGTTGGCAACTGGCAGGAGGGCACCCCACTATCGCTTCGTATAAAAAGGCCCTCTGCAAGAACAAGGGTGAACCTAAAGGTGCAGGATGGGTGCAACAAGACCTGCTCCTACTGTATAATCCCGAAGGCAAGGGGAAGATCAAAGAGCCTGCCACTTGAAGAGGTCTTACGGGACATAGAGACACTCATAGAGCAGGGTGTAAAGGAGTTTGTCCTTACGGGCATACACCTTGGCACCTATGGGCTCGACCTGAACCCTGAAACCGACATAACAGGGCTTATACGCACTATCGAGGAGCGTGGTTATCCTGCAAGGTTCAGGATAAGCTCTCTCGACCCCGATGAACTTACAGAGGAGCTCATAGAGATACTCTCATCTGCAAAGAGTATCTGTCCGCACATGCATCTACCTGTGCAGAGCGGAGACGACCACATATTGAGACTCATGCGAAGACCATACACGGCAGAGCTTTTCCGTAAGAAGGTCTTAAGGCTATACGAAAAGGTGAAGCATATTGCCATAGGTGTGGACATAATGGTGGGCTTTCCCGGCGAGGGTGAAAGGGAGTTTATAAATAGCCTCAAACTTATGGAAGAGCTACCCATATCCTACATGCACATATTCCCCTATTCAGTAAGGCTTGGCACAGCTGCCGCAGACTTTCCCGAAAGGGTTGACGGAAGGCTGGTAAAACAGAGGGTTCAGCGCCTTAAAGAGCTCGATAGAGAAAAACGGCTCTCCTTCTATCTGGCACAGATAGGCTCTGTGAAGAAAGTCATAGTCGAATCCAGAAGGGATAGAAAAACAGGGCTTCTCTGTGGCAGAACGGAAAACTACATACCCACCCTGCTCGATGGTGATGACACCCTTATGGGAAAGGAAGTCAGCCTAAGGCTTACAGAGGCAAGCCCGCAGGGGATGAAAGGTGTTCTTTATGAAAAGAGAGAGGCTTTTGAAGAGACTGGAAGAGAGGCTACAGGTTGAGTTCAAAGACCCCTCACTTCTTGAAAGGGTGTTCGTGCACAGCTCCTATGCCAACGAGAAGAAGGCAGAGGGGCTTGAATCGAACGAGCGGCTTGAGTTCCTTGGTGATGCCGTACTTTCGGCCATAATAAGTGATATTCTCTACAGGGCATTCCCCCATCTTGATGAAGGAAGACTTACCCGCATACGCGCACGGGTGGTAAACCGAAAGGTTCTTGCAGAGGTCTCCGAAGGGCTTGAGCTTGGCGGGCTGCTTCTGCTCGGAAGGGGCGAGGAGAAGGCAGGCGGCAGAAAGAGTGCGTCAATCCTTGCCGATACACTGGAAGCCCTCATTGCAGCCATATATCTTGACAGGGGATACAGAAAGACCTATCAGACGATAAAAAGGCTCTTCAGCCCCCTTATAGCCCTGTATTCGGAAAAGGAGGTCTACTTCGACTTCAAACCAATTCTGCAGGAGATAGCCCAGAAACACTTCAAAGAGGCACCCCAGTACAGGGTGATAAAGGAAGAAGGTCCCTCACATAAAAAGATATTCTCTGTCGAGGTGGTCCTTAAAGGCAGGGTGCTCGGCAGGGCAAAGGCAGGCAGAAAAAAGACCGCAGAGCAGCTTTCAGCACGCTCTGCCATAGAGGTATTGAAAAAAGAGGGCTATACACTTTAACGATGGCTCGCAAGAAAAGGCTCATAGTCCCCATATTCATACCCTTTGCAGGGTGTCCCCACAGGTGCATCTACTGTAACCAGAAAAGAATCACCTCACAAGTGGGGCTACCCACCATAGAGGATGTGGAGTCCACCGTAAGACTCTACCTTTCCACATGGCGGGCTGATGGCAGAAAAGAGATTGCCTTCTACGGTGGCACCTTTACAGCCCTGCCTCTTGATGTGCAGAAGACTTACCTTGAGTGTGCCAGAAAGTTCATAGAGGATGGCCTTGTAGATTCCATAAGGCTTTCAACAAGACCCGATTGTGTGGACAGAAGTATTGCCCGTTTTCTTCGCTCCTACGGGGTGGAGACGGTGGAGCTTGGAGCTCAGTCGATGGTCGATGAGGTCCTAAAGCTATCAGAGCGGGGGCACAGGGCAGAGGATACCGTAAGGGCAGCAGGTGTGCTTAAAGAGGCAGGCATCTCTGTGGGTATACAGATTATGCCGGGGCTTCCAAAAGATACGGTTGACACCATCCTTGAGACAGCCCGAAGGGTTATCGCCCTTAAGCCCCATATGGTAAGAATATATCCTGCGCTCGTCATAAAGGAGACCCCCCTTGAAAGACTCTACAAAGAGGGTAGCTACACCCCTTGGGGGCTTGAAAGGATGCTCCGTATCTGTGCCCACCTTTACAGGCTATTTACAGAAGAGAACATAAGGGTTATAAGGATAGGGCTACAGCCCACAGAGGAACTTAAAGAAAGTCTCGTTGCTGGCCCCTTTCATCCTGCCTTTGGGGAGCTCGTAAAAAAGATGGCAACATCAGAGGGTTCTGCCCTTTCTGTACCATCTGTACAGCAGGGGCAGTAACGACACTGTTGCCACAAGCCCAAGGGCTGCAAGAAACTTCCACCTGAGCTCACCCCTTACAAGGAGTGCAAAAAGAGAATCTGAAAATACCACATAGGCAACTATACCGGGCAGCATGAACACAAACGAGGCAACCACATAGGTAAAAAGCCCTATACCCGTAAGCCCGAAGGCGTAGTTGAGCAGATTGAACGGAAATAGTGGAATGAGCCTTGTAAATGCCACCACCTTCCAGCCCCGTCTTTCAACCTCCCTGTCGAGGACTTCGAGCCTCGTGCCCCTTATCTTTTCAGCCACCCATTCCCTGCCAAGGTATCTTGCAATAAGGAATGCCACCGTTGCCCCTGTGGTTGCCCCTATGGCAGTATATACCACACCCCAGAGAGGACCAAAGAGTATTCCGCCCACAACTGTAAGTGGTAACCCCGGAGCCATAAGGGCAGGAGCAATAGAGTATACAAGTATGTAGACAACGGGACCCCACAGCCCGTATCCCTCTATCCACTCTTTGAGGCTCTCTTCGGTAAGGTATCCGCTGGCACCGAGCCATCTTATGGTGAGCGCACCACCTGCAACAAGAAGGGCTAACACCGTGAACTTAACTCTTGCCCGCTTCATAAGAACCAGCCCCTTCTTATGAGCCATCCTGTAAGTTCTGGCAGCCACCCCGTTAAGACCCCTCTATGTGGTAATAAAACTTACAGGCAGGCTTTACAGCCTGCCATAGCGTGAGATAGGCATGTATCCTGCGGGATACGGCAGTTACCGAAAGCCCACTGCCTGTTGCAAGCACATACCCTTGGAGCATCTCTCCCGCCCTGTAGCCAAGCAGGTGTGCACAACAAAGCCTTCTGTTCTTTGTGTAGACAAGTCTTATCATCCCCCGTGGTTTATCACCCTTCTGCACCACCACCTGTTATGACTACATCGAATTTGCTCTATCATAAGGGCCTGTCCACAGGGTTACGAAAGGCTGCCGTCTTCATAAAACGAAGGGTCTCTTCGAGCGTGGGTATACCCCTTCTGCCGGAAAGGCTTCTGCACTTAAGTGCTGCAAAGGCAGAGGCAAACCTGAGTGTGTCCTCAATCTTCCAGCCCGAAAGTAGCCCGTAGATGTATCCACCGTGGAACACATCGCCTGCCCCTGTGGTATCCACCACATCTTCCACCACAAAGGCTGGCTGCTCTATAAGTCTACCTTCGTAGAGGGTAATACTGCCCCTTGTACCGAGGGTTATGGTAATAGTGCGGGCGTGGCTGTAACTTGCTGAAAGTTTCTCAAGTGCCCTAATTGGCTCAGCGTCTATGTGGCGGGAGAAGTCCTCAGAACCCACAATGTAGTCTATAAGGGGAAGAAGCTCTTCCATATCGGGGTACATCCTGTCCGCATCTATCATGGCTGGTATTCCGAGTCTTCTGGCAATACTTAATGCCTTGAGGGTTGCCTCCTTCATGTAGCCATCAACGAGAAGAAAGTCCACCCCGCTGAAGGCATCCTCTTTTATGTCTTCTTCTGTGAGCACTCCCACGGTGGGCTTCTGCCAGAGTATGGTGCGTGTGCCCGTCTGTCTGTTAACTATTATAAATGAGCGCTGGGATATACCCCCGCCTCTTACCACGATGAACTCTGTTGAGACCCCTTCCTTTTTGAACCTCTCTATTATCTCTGTGCCGTCTCTATCATCCGAGACTATACCCACCATCCGTGCACCCACCCCAAGCCTTGCAAGGCTTACGAGGGCTGTTGCAACCTGCCCGCCACCCTCTATGGCAAGCTCTATTGCCTCCTGCTTGGTGTTTTCACGAGGAAAGCCATCGGAAAGGGCAAAATAGTCCATACAGCACTGCCCCACACCAAGCACCATCTTATCCATAGGCTACTCTCCCACAAGCTGCACTATTATACGCCTCTTTCTCGGACGATTGTCGAAATCTATAAATACTATCTGCTGCCATGTGCCAAGAAGAAGGGTTCTGTCTCTGAACGGAACGGTAATACCCGGCTTCAGAAGGGCTGCCCGCACATGGGAAAAACCGTTGCCATCCTGCCAGCGGGCATCATGACGATAAGGTATATCAGAAGGGACAAGCCTCTCTATTGCCTGCCTTAAGTCCTCTATAACACCCTCTTCGTACTCTATTGTTGTCACAGAGGCTGTTGAGCCCGGCACGAAGACCGCTGCAAGCCCCTCTGTAAGCTCGCTTTCGATAACCGCCCTTCTGACACTTTCTGTTATATCCACAATATCTGTGAATCCCCGTGAGTTTAGCTCTATAAAAGTCGTGCGAACCATACTATCATAGATAGCACATAGCCCGCCCCGTAATCAACAATTGTCTTGCCTTGGCAGGTGGTCTCTATTATGATAGAAGAAACTTTTAAAGCAAAGGGGGTGTTTTACCGTGAAGAAGGCGGCTGTAATACTATTGGTCTTAATGTGCACTATTATTGCATCAACAGAGCTCTTTGCAGGCATGTATATTAAGAAACAGGTGGGCAGAGACCAGACAGAGGAGATATTTCTTGAAAGTGGCAAACTCAAGATGGTCGTTGGCTATGCTGGTATGGGACCCATACAGATAAGCATAGTGGATACGGCAAAGAAGCGTTTTATACTCGTGCAGCCTGCAAGGAAGGTCTACATGGAGGTATCCTTCGATGAGTACAGAAAGTTCATCGAAGAGATGCAGAAACAGATGCCTGCCATGGCGGGGATGAAGCCCGGCGATATACCATTTGCAGCAGACACAGAGGAGGAGAAAAGAAGCTACAAAGGCAGTGGAGAGAAGATTGCAGGCTATACCACCAAGGTGCTCCTCATAGAGCGTGGAGGCAGACCCATAGAGAGAAGGCTGGTATCTGAAAGGTTCATAAAGGATATGCTTAAAGAGGTCGACTTCAGTAAACTCTCAACCCTTGGTGCCACTGCTGGCACGCTGGCGGTAATATCAGAGGCAGAGAACATAAAGGCCATGGCAGAGGAGATGCCACTTAAAGAGGAGAACCTTATATCGAGAATAGCAAATACCGTGGTTAAGGTAGAACGCAAAAGGCTTCCTGCCTCTGTGTTCAGCCCCCCAAAGGGCTACAAACGGGTGAGCCTTAAGGAGTTCTTCTTCCCCGGTGGAAACATGCCCTTTGGACGCTGACCTATTCGAACCTTGCAAACTCATCCACACCTTTTCGGAAGGCTCTTGGCAGAAGCTCAATCCCCTTTCTTAGATAACCCGCTGCCACGAGCATTGGGATGAGTTTGCCCTCTTCTATATTGAACTCCTTCTTTATTGCATCCTCGTCGAAGCCATCCATGGGATGGGTCTCCATGCCCATAGCCTTTGCTGCGAGCATAAGATTCATGGCAAAGAGCGAGGCATTCTTTAGGGCAAAGAGTCTTCTCTTGACGCTATCGGGGGTGCCATAGAGTGTATCCATCATCTGCCTGTAGGCTGCCCTCATATGGTCGTCCTTTACATAGCCCAGCTGCTGCCAGTCATCAAGCACCCTCTGGGCGTTCTTTTCCACGACATGTGGGTCCGCAACTATTATCAGCACGAAACTTGCCTCTTCCACCTTTGGCTGGTCCATGGCACACCTTCTGAGAGCCTTTTTCCTTTCCGCACTTCTTACGACCACCACCTCCCATGGCTGCAGATTAAAAGAAGACGGCGCAAGGGCGGCAAGCCCCAGAAGCTCTTTTATCTTCTCATCGGCTACCTCCACATCCTTTTCGAAGAAGTTTACAGACCTTCTCTCTTTTATAGACCTTACAGCATCCATGACAGACCCCTCCTTATTTTAAGTATCCACTCATGGTCAGACCATACCTGAAATCCCCACAGTGTCAAGGCATGGCTGAAATTTTGTGTTATAATTGGTTTTGTAGGATATGATACCCCTTAAAGACGACAATCCAACTTACAGCTATCCCTATGTAACTGTAGGGCTTATTGTAATAAATGTTCTCGTATTTCTGTTCCAGCTTCTTCTTGGTCCCGAGCGTTTTGCCATATTCGTGCTCATAACAGGAGCCATACCCTATGAGATTGTAAACCTTGTTGACATCTATCCTAAAGACCTTGTGCCACCACCGTTCACACTGCTTACGGCAATGTTCGTCCACGGAGGGCTGTTTCACCTTGCGGGCAACATGCTCTATCTCTGGATATTTGGAGACAATATAGAGGACAGGCTGGGACACTTCCGTTTTTTAATCTTCTATCTTTTTACAGGTGTTATGGCAAGTCTTGCTCACATACTCATAAACCCTGCCTCCACAGTGCCAATGATAGGTGCCAGTGGCGCCATAGCAGGAGTGCTGGGAGCCTACTTCGTGCTCTTTCCCAGAGCAGGGGTTATAACCTTACTATGGTTTTTCTTCTTTATAGAAATCGTAAGGATACCGGCAGTGGTCTTTCTGGGGATGTGGTTTGCCTTTCAGCTTTTAAGCTCAGGGCTTGGCGGTGGTATAGCATGGTATGCCCACATAGGAGGATTCATTGCAGGAGCCGCAGTAATCATGATAGCAAAACCACGGCGAAGAAAAAGAAGATTTTAAAAAAAAAGACTTGACAGCCCGTTTTTCTTGAATTAGAATTATTCAAAAGTTGGAATTATTCTAAACGAGCCATGATGGAGCGAATAGAGAAATACAGAAGCAAGGGGCTTAAGCTGACCCCGCAGAGGCTTGCCATCCTTGAGTATCTTGATGGCAACACCTCTCACCCAACAGCGGAGGATATATACAGGGCTGTAAAGAAGAAGCATCCCACAATATCCTTTGCAACGGTATACAACACCCTGCAGGCGCTTCTCGAGATGGGCGAGGTCATGGAGCTCACCATAGACCCCGAGCGTAAACACTTTGACCCAAACACCACACCACACCATCACATCGTATGCACCCGATGTGGAAAGATAGGCGATGTGTTCGTAGACTACTCATCAGCACTTGAGCTTCCTCCAGAAGTAACGGAGGAGTTCACCCCCATATCGAACCACATAGACTTCTACGGTGTGTGTAAAAAATGCAACAAGACAAAAAGGAGGACGAAATGAGGCGTACCGGCATCGTAACACTGGCACTACTTCTATTCTCATTACTTCTGTATCTGCCTTCGCAGGCAGAGGACCTTACGGAGATGTTCAAACCTCTTCCAGAGGTTGCAGAGAGTAAGGATAATCCCCTAACCCCTGAGAAGGTAGAGCTCGGCAAGATGCTCTACTTTGAGCCAAGGCTCTCAAAGAGCGGTTTTATAAGCTGTAACAGCTGCCACGGCCTTACCTCTGGCGGGGTGGACAACCTCTCCACATCCATAGGCCATGGTTGGCAGATAGGTGGACGCAACGCACCCAGCGTGTTCAATGCAGCAGTGCTGGGAAGCCAGTTCTGGGATGGCAGAGCCGCAACGGTGGAGGAGCAGGCAAAGGGACCCATAGTAAACCCTGTAGAGATGGCAGCAACCGAGGAGCTTGTTGTAGAAAGGCTCAAGTCCATACCAGAGTATGTTGCCCTCTTCAAGAAGGCATTTCCGAAGGAAAAAGACCCCATAACGCTGGATAACATAGCAAAAGCCATTGCTGCCTTCGAGAGAACACTCATGACCCCCTCACCCTTCGATGCGTACCTGAAGGGCGACAAGAATGCGCTCTCAGAGGATGCTAAAAAGGGGCTCAAACTCTTCGTAAAGAAGGGCTGTGTCTTCTGCCACAACGGAGTTGGCATAGGTGGTGGAAGTTTTCAGAAGTTCGACTACGGCACCGATGAAGGTAGATATACGGTTACAAAGAACGAAAAAGACAAAAAGGTCTTCAGGGTTGCATCCCTCAGGAATGTGGAGCTTACATACCCTTACTTCCACGATGGCAGCGTGTGGAGCCTTGAAGAGGCTGTAAGAATAATGGCAAAAAAGCAGCTTGGTGTGAAGCTGAAAGACAAAGAGGTTAAGTACATAGTGGCGTTCCTTAAGTCCCTGACAGGTAAAAGGCCCGATATTACGATACCTGTGCTTCCACCATCTACAGCTGAAACACCAAAACCTGATGTAAGCACAAATTAATAAAAATTAAAGGAGGTAGTAAACCATGTCAGAAGCAAGGGTACAGAAACCTGCACCAGACTTTACGGCACAGGCGGTAATGCCGGATGGCTCTATAAAGGAGCTGAAACTTTCAGACTACAGGGGTAAATACGTGGTGCTCTTCTTCTACCCGCTGGACTTCACCTTCGTGTGTCCCACAGAGGTAATAGCCTTCAGCGACAGAATAGAGGAGTTCAAGCAGCGCAACACAGAGGTCATCGGCATATCTGTTGACAGTGTCTACACCCATACAGCATGGCGCAACACCCCGAGGAAGAAAGGCGGCATAGGTGAGATAACCTATCCCCTTGTGGCAGACCTCAACAAGAGGATAAGCCAGAGCTACGGCGTGCTACTTGAGGATGCAGGTGTGGCACTCAGAGGGCTCTTCATACTCGACCGCGAAGGAATACTGAAACACATAACAATAAACGACCTTCCCATAGGAAGAAACGTGGACGAGGTGCTCAGGGTGATAGATGCCATACAGTTCTGCGAGGAGCACGGTGAAGTGTGCCCTGCAAACTGGGAGAAAGGAAAAGAGGGCATGAAGCCGGATCCCAAGGGCCTTGAAAAGTACGCCCAGTCACACTTTTAAAATACAAAAACATTAAGGAGGTAAACTTAAGATGGCTCTATGGAAGTGTCAGAAATGTGGATACTCAAAAGAATCCAGATGTAAGCCCAGAAAATGCCCCGAGTGTGAGGGCAGAGAGTTCGCAAAGGAGTAAACGCCATGCGGGGTAGCCCCACACCCTGCATATTCTAAAATACTGACTACCCAGCCCCACTCAACAAAACCCCTCAACCACGGGGACGGCACAACATAGCCTGCCTTAAGAAAATGTGCCGTCCCCACCTTTTTAACCAAAACTGCCTTCATGGGGCAAAATAAAAGATTGACATTTCTTTACAAAAAGGTTAATTAAAGTAGGGAAATGCGAAGATTACTGCTCATAACCGCCACAATAATATTGATACTGCCTTTAGTGGCACAGGCAGAGGTGATAAGAGAGGCTCTGGTACCTGTAAAGAGGGTCATTGTCGTCTCAGGAGATACCATCCCACAGGCAGGCCCCAATGCAACCCAGATCGTCTTCTCAACCGCAGGTGGCATAGGGCTTAAAAACCTCGAAAGGCTGGACATCGTTGTAGACAGATACGAGCAGGTTCAGGGCGTAAGGATTACCTACAGAACAGGAGCAACCATTATACGCAGCCTGTATATCAAGAACATAAAGGCTCTTGTTATCGAAAAGGCTGCAGCCCAGATAGGTGCAAAGAGAGATACAGTGCACATGAGGATAGTTACACCTGATGAGCTAACAGAACCATGGTAAAGGAGGTATCTTTAACTATGAAAGGCAGTGGATTCGTTTCTTTTATTTTTCTCTTAATCCTTGGGCTCACACTGACCTCGTGCGTAACACCAGTAACCACAGAGGTAAAAGGTGGGGGACCCTCGGTACAGCAGGTTACAACCTACACGGGACCAAAGGCAAGAATATCTGTTGCTCGCATAAAGTGTAAGGCTGCAAAGTGTTCGGGGGCAATAGGAGATGGCTTAAGAGACATGCTCATAAGCGGGCTGTTCAAGACCAACAAGTTTATAGTGCTCGGCGGAAAGGAAGAGATGCAGGAGATGATGGAAGAGCTTGACCTTTCTGCCAGTGGCTATGTTAAAGAAAAGAGCGCCATACAGGCAGGTGGCTGGGAGGCTGCAGACCTTATAATATTCGGCTCCATAACCGCATTTGAACCAAATGCAAGTGGTATGGATGTAGGCGGTGGCGGACTGGTGCCGGGTTTCCTTGGTGGAATCAAGTTCGGCAAGAAAGAAGCCTACATATCGATGGACCTGAGACTCGTTGATGTGAGAACAAGAAGGATAGTAAACACAACCACCGTTGAGGGTAAGGCTTCTTCATTCAACATTGGTGGTGCAGGTCTGGGCTGGGGTTCGGCAGGCATACTCGGCGGCGGACTGGGTGTTTATAAAAACACTCCCATGGAAAAAGCCGTAAGGGTGCTCATAGAGAATGCCGTAAACTACATAGCAAGCCAGACCCCCGATAGCTACTTCAGGTACACACCAGAGGGCACGGAAGTACCCTCAGGGGTTAAAAGGGCATCTTCTTCCAGCGGACTCAAAAGGGTTGGAGGTGCAGCAGGTGGTGGAGGACTTAAAAGGCTTTCAACAGGCTTCACGCCCGGTAAAAAGGTAATCTTTGCAGAGGACTTCTCAAAGTGCACAGAAAGACCAAAGACAGTGAGAATAATAAAGGGTAACGCCGAATGCGTTGAGTTCGATGGCAAACGCTGGCTCGTGAACATAACGCCAAACTCGAGGGTGGCAAGAAAACTCAACATAAAGGGAGACTTCGCCTTGGAGATGGACATATACTTCCATTGTAAGAGTTGCTGGGCTGGAAACCCTGGCATATGGGTTGCCCTTGGCAGAAACGGCAAGGGCGAGGCAGTAAAGATTGAGGGTACGTCACAGAGCATAAACTCCTACTTTGCCGGAAAGAAACTAACAATAAAACTTTCACCAAAAACCCACTACACCCTTGCCATACAGCAGAAAGACGGCAAGGTAAGGCTCTTTGTAGACGGCAGAAGGGTGGCAACAGAGGAGATAAGCCCTGTAAAGAAGAACAAAAACAGAGACGGCTTCGTTATAGCCCAGTGGGGCAACCTCGATGAAGAAAACTATGTGCTTGTAACCAACATAAGGGTTACAAAGTATTAAAAACGAATGGAGGTTCGGTAAAGATGGCTGAGAATGTCATAGAGGTTACAGATGCAAACTTCGACTCCGTTATACTCAAGTCAGATGTGCCAGCACTGGTGGACTTCTGGGCAGAGTGGTGTGCTCCCTGCAGAGCAATAGCTCCGCTCGTTGAGGAGGTGGCAGAAGAGTACGCCGGAAAGATAAAGGTGGCAAAACTGAATGTAGACGAGAACCCATCAACACCCGGAAAGTACGGCGTAAGGGGTATACCCACGCTCATACTTTTCAAAGATGGACAGGTGGTTGACCAGATAGTTGGAGCAGTTCCAAAAGACCAGATTAAAGCCCTCATTGACAGGGCTCTGTAGTGTGACCCATGCTGTCATCTGAGTGTACAGAGCAAACAGGATAGATGCAACAAAAAGCCCTTTGCATAAAGGGCTTTTTTATTTTTCCAAAGGGTTTGCACGAAAAAGGAAAGCCTGCTAAAATCTCTTAAGGTCTTGCCGAGAAACTTTTATGGATGTAATAAGGGCTATCAGGGAGAGAAGGTCCATCAGAAGGTTCAAACCTAAGGGGATAGAGCCTGAAAAGATAGAGCTCCTAAAAGATGCCCTCATATGGGCACCCAGTGCAGGCAACCTTCAGAGCAGACGCTTCTACTTTGTATACAACCAGAAGATAAAAGACAGGCTTACCTTTGCAGCCCTTGGACAGGCCTTCATAAGCGAGGCACCTCTGGTGGTTGTGGGTTGCGCAGACCTGAGGATATACCACTACTACAGAGAACGGGGAACAGACCTGTACTGCATACAGGATGTGGCGTGCAGCATAGAAAACCTGATGCTTGCGGCATACTCTGTAGGGCTTGGCACGGTGTGGGTTGGAGCTTTTGAAGAAGATGAGGTCTCTACCATACTGGGGCTCGATGGACACCTCCGTCCCCTTGCAATAGTGCCCGTTGGTTATCCTGACGAAAAACCCCTGCCGCCCCAGAGAGTATCCCACGACGAGGCTATCGTGGAACTCCCTTAACAGCTGTGGAGGAAGAAGATGAAACCCGAGTTGACGGAAAGCGCACTGACAGTCCTTGAACGACGATACCTTAAAAAAGACAAAGAAGGCAACATTATCGAAACCCCCGAGGAGATGTTCCGAAGGGTTGCAAAAAACATTGCAGAGGCAGAAAGACTCTACGGTGGAAAGCCCGAAGAGTACGAGGAACGGTTCTTTGAGCTCATGTGCACACTCAAGTTCCTGCCAAACTCCCCCACACTCATGAACGCCGGAAGAAGGCTGCAGCAACTTTCAGCGTGCTTCGTCCTTCCTGTGGAGGACTCCATAGAGAGCATATTCGAGGCCGTAAAGAACACTGCCATAATACATCAGTCAGGCGGTGGCACGGGGTTTTCCTTCTCTAAACTCAGACCAGCCAACGACATAGTGGAGTCCACAGGTGGGCTTGCAAGTGGACCTGTATCCTTCATGAGGGTCTTTAACGCAGCAACAGAGGCAATAAAGCAGGGTGGCACAAGAAGGGGTGCCAATATGGGTGTGCTCAGAGTGGATCATCCCGACATAATAGAGTTCATAAGGGCGAAAGAAGACCCCACGGAGTTCACAAACTTCAACATATCGGTTGCCATAACAGATGCCTTCATGGAAGCACTCTCGAAGGATGAGGAGTATCCCCTCATCAATCCCCGCACAGGCCGTATCACCGAAAAGAAACGGGCAAAAGAGGTCTTCCACCTTATGGTAGAGTGCGCATGGAAGGGCGGTGAGCCGGGGGTACTCTTTATAGACAGGATAAACCGCCACAACCCCACCCCCCTTCTTGGTCTAATAGAGGCAACAAACCCCTGCGGAGAGCAGCCCCTTCTTCCCTACGAGTCATGTAACCTTGGCTCAATTAACCTCAACAAGGTGCTGCGCAAAAGCCCTCAGGGTGGATACTCCATAGACTACCAAGAACTTGCAGGCATCATAAGGCTTGCCGTAAGGTTCCTCGACAATGTTATAGACATGAACCGCTTTCCTCTGCCAGAGATAGAGAAGATGACGAAAAGCACCAGAAAGATTGGCCTCGGCGTTATGGGTTTTGCAGACCTTCTGGTAAGGCTCAACATACCCTATGGAAGCCAGACAAGCCTTGAGGTGGCAGAAGAACTCATGGAGTTTATAAACAGAACTGCTTGGCAGAGCTCTCGGGAACTTGCAGAAAAGAGAGGTCCCTTCCCCTGTATAAAGGGGAGTATTTTCGACAAAGAGGGTACAAAACCGGTAAGAAACGCAACCACCACAACCATAGCACCAACAGGCACACTAAGCATCATAGCAGGATGCTCCTCGGGAATAGAGCCCTACTTTGCACTTGGTTATGTACGCCGTATACTCGGCGGTATGGAACTTAACGAGATTGTGCCCCTCTTCAAGAAGGTGGCAGAAGAGGAGGGATTCTACACAGAGGAACTAATGGAATACATTGCGAAAGGTGGTGATATAAGACAGAGAGAAGATGTACCGGATAGAGTCAAAAAACTCTTTGTAACCGCATTCGACATAGAGCCCGAACTGCATGTACGGATGCAGGCAGCCTTTCAGAGACATACGGACAATGCGGTCTCTAAAACGATAAACCTTCCACCCCATGCACCACCAGAAAAGGTAAGAGAGAGCTATCTTATTGCCTATGAGCTTGGTTGCAAGGGGGTAACCGTATACAGAAGTGGAACAAGAAAGGAACAGGTACTTTCGTGCAAGAACAGTCTTTACTGTTAAAAAACAAAACGGAGGATTCACTTTATGAAAAAGATAGCACCTTCAATACTATCTGCGG
>DRQE01000126.1 GCA_011371515.1 Deltaproteobacteria bacterium | reverse complement strand
TCGTCTTGGTTATGGGTAGAAAACGGGTGCCAAAACCTGCTGATGGAAAGACAGCCTTTCTTACTTTCATAGAGGTGATAATATTAGTTTTTTTTACATAAGTCAAGCCCTTGTTTATGTGGCACCCTTTGACAGCGGTAACCTTTATGTGTTAGAAAAAGTCTTGAGATGCTCAATAAGGTTTGGAAGATGCTCGGCTCGCCGTGGCTTACGGCAGGGCTCACCGTTCTCATCTGTATAGATACTGCGGTGGGCTCCTTCATTGTGCTTCGGGACAGAGCCTTCTACGAAGAGCTCGACAGGGAAATACTCTTTCCCTATCTTCTTGAAATAGCCCCCATGCATCCAGAGCTCACACTATGGATATTTGTGCTCATCCTTCTTGTAGCACTCTTTGCGGTAAACACCACCGTGTGCACCATAGACAAACTCTACATGATACTTAAAAAGAAAGCACCCCGAAGGGCGCTTCTGCCACAGCTCGTCCACATTGGTTTTCTCGTTGCCCTTGCAGGCCACCTCATTGGCAGTATAGATGGCTTCCGTGCCTATGGCAATGTGGCAATAGAAGGGGAGAAAGTGCCTGTACCCAACACAGAGGGGCTTTACATGAGGCTCGATGGCGTTGATGCGGAATTCTCAAGGTTGGCTGGGCTTACAGCCCTCAATGTGTCCATGACACTTCTTGAAGATGATCAGGTGGTTTACACAGATGTAATAAGCATAAACGACCCTCTTATCTACAGGGGGATAGCCTTCTACTATGTAAAACACGGAAGAACCCTTAAAGGGTTTATTGTAGATGTAGATGGCAGAACTATGGAGGTCTCACCAGATGGTAGTTTTGCCTCGCCCAGCGGCAGGATATTCTATTTTGGAAAGATATATTCCGCCGATGATGGCTCTGGCAGGGCTGTGCCCTTTATAGAGGTAATAGCAGACAATGGAAAGAGGGGGTTTTTAAGGCTTATACCATCTTCAAAAGTTGAGATAGATGGCACCCCGATAGCCCTTAAAGACTATGTGCTTGCCACATACGGTATATTCACCATAAACAAAGACCCCGGTATATGGCTTATAGGGGCTGGCTCATTGATGCTCGTTGTGGGCATGGTGGGCTTAATGTTTGCAAGAGAGGACAGGGGAGAGCTTGTTGGTTGACAACCAGCCTGAAACCCGTTAGATTTTACAGTATTCCATACTCAAGGAGGTGCAGCTTAAGATGTTCCACATGGCAGACCCCAAGGACATTAAAAGCGGTAGAGTAACAGATGTATACTTTGCCAGAACCCTTGAGATACTAAAGGCAAAGGGCATAGATAAGAGGGTGAGGGCGGAGTTCTTTGCCAAGAAGCTGCCCGATGAGTGGAAGTGGGCAGTACTCTGCGGACTCGAAGAGGTGGCACACCTTATGGAAGGCAGGCCCGTAAATATCCGTGCCATGGAAGAGGGCGAGATATTCCAGCCCGGCGAACCTGTGATGGAAGTAGAGGGTATGTATCAGGACATATGCGTCTTCGAGACCGCCATGCTGGGGCTTATATGTCAGGCAAGTGGTGTGGCAACGAGGGCTGCAAGGGTAAGAATTGCTGCAGAGGATAAGATGGTGGTAAGTTTCGGGGCAAGAAGGATGCACCCGGCTATAGCCCCTATGATAGAGCGGGCAGCCTTCATAGGCGGATGCGATGGCGTGGCAGTCATAGTGAGTGCCGAACTCATAGAGGCAGACCCCATGGGAACCATGCCACATGCCCTTATACTCGTTATGGGTGATACTGTGGATGCCATAAAGGCATTCGACGAGGTGCTCGACGAAAGTATCAAAAGGGTTGCCCTAATAGATACCTTCAACGACGAAAAGTTCGAGGCTCTGCGTGTTGCAGAGGCTATGGGAGAAAGACTCTTTGCCGTAAGGCTCGATACACCCTCTTCAAGAAGGGGTAACTTCTACAAGATATTCGAGGAGGTGCGCTGGGAGCTTGATCTGCGCGGCTACAGGCATGTGAAGCTATTTGCCAGTGGAGGGCTCGATGAGGATGTGGTAAGAGAGCTTAAGCCCGTGGTGGATGCCTTCGGGGTGGGCACCTCCATAAGCAATGCGCCCGTGGTGGACTTCTCAATGGACATAATGGAGATAGAAGGTAAGCCTATTGCAAAGAGGGGTAAGTGGAGCGGGGCAAAGAACGTGCTGAGGTGCAAAAGCTGTGGTAGAAGGTTTATAGCCCCTCTTGGTAAAGAGCCACAGAGCTGCGAGTGTGGTGGCAAGCCCGAAGGACTTTTGACCCCCCTTATAGAGAATGGAAAGGTGGTAAGAAAGCTCAAAAAACCAAAGGAGATACACACCGAGGTGCGTGAAAGGCTCAAAGGATGTGAGCTTTAAGGTGTAGCCCTTCTGAGGGCTATCCTTTCTGTGTAGATACTCTTGAGAAGCTCGGTTATTTTTACGAACCTGTAGCCCTCCTTTTTTAGTGTGTCTATAATGTCGCCAAGTTTCTCTGATGCCCTGTCTTTTCTTCTTCCCGTATCGAGGTGCATCAGTATTATGCCACCTCTTAAGCCATGAGCATCTCTGCCGAAGTTGAGTATTCTCTCTTTTATTTCCTCTGCTGTAAGGTAGAACGGGGAAGAGGGGTCGCTAACCCAGTCGAGGGTGTCAAGAGTCTCTCTTCTTTTGTAATCTGCCGTCCAGCCAACATGTATGTAGCCAAGCTCCTGTGCCCAGCCCAGTATCTCATCGTTTATCTCTCCGTAGGGTGCTCGCCACAGGGGAGCCATCTTTCTGCCCGTTATCCTGTAAAATAGTCTTTCCGCCTCTTTAAGCTCTTTTTCGAGAAACTCTTTTGTAACTTCTGGGATGGTCTCGTGGCTGAATGTGGTGGCATAGGTGGTAAGGTGGGGATGGTTCATAGTGTGATTGCCTATCTCGTGGCCATCCTGAAGCATCTTCTTTACCAGCTCGGGATGGCGTTTCATGAACTTTCCTGTAAGGAATATGGTGGTCTTTATGCCCTTCGTTTTAAGGATTCTGAGTATCTCTTCCGTCTGGCCCGCATACTCTCCACCATCGAATGTGAGGGCTATCTCCATGGTGTGGATGCTGCCTCTCGTTATATGTGGTGGAAGCACTCTATAGGCGGGTATGGAGGAGAGTTTTTTTTCTGTCTGCACCGTGGGTAAAGGTGGCTGTGGGTAGAGTATGTAGATGTAGAGAGCCACCATGGCTGCCATACAGCTTGAAAGACCACACAAATACGGTAGCCTCTCTTTCAGGGGCTTCAGGTGAGGGGCTACCCATAGAGGCAAAAGCCTTACAGATTTTATTGCACCGAAGAGTATTATTAACAGGTATCTCTTTGTGTTGAGTACGAGATGTATGAGAAGGGATACCGCAAATACACTTATA
>DRQE01000125.1 GCA_011371515.1 Deltaproteobacteria bacterium | reverse complement strand
GGGAGCTCATAAAGTATGCCATAGAGAACAACCAGCTCATAAAGGCAAGAAAGGCAGAGCTTGAGGCGGTAAAGAACAGGAAGCCATGGAAGGAAGCCTACGACGACCCCATGCTGACCTACATACACCCGCTTGAACCCATAGAGACGAGAAGGGGCCCACAGGAAAGAACTGTGCAGATAACCCAGAGGCTGCCCTTCCCCGGTAAACTAAGGCTTCAAGGGGAGATTGTCTCTCAGGAGATAGAAAGGGCAAGGCTTCTCTATGAGGCAGCCCTGAGAGATGTTACCACAGAGGTAAAGAAACTCTACTACGAGCTCTACTACCTCGACAGAGCCATAGAGCTTGAAGAGGAGAACCGAAAGATACTTGCCTACTTCAAAGAGCTTGCCATGAAAAACTACAGCGTTAATGAGAAAGCCCTCACCCCTCTTATAAGGGCAGAGGCAAAGTACGAGCGGGCGTGGAACAGGCTCATAAGCCTTAGAGAAAGAAGGCACACAGTGAGTGCAAGGCTCAACGCCATACTGAACAGACCCCCAAAGGAAAAGATAGAAAAAACAGAAGAGCTCACTCCCGAGCCCTTAAGCCTCACAATAGAAGCACTATATGAGATGGCACAGGGGGTTGAGGAACTCAAGATAAAGAAGTTCGAGCTCAGAAAGGCTGAACTGGAAGAGAGGCTTTCAGAGCTCGTCTACTACCCCGACTTTACCCTTGGGCTCAGATACACAGAGATAGGAGAAAGTGAAATGCCCGTTGAAGACAGCGGAAAAGATGCGGTCTCTCTAATGGTGGGCATAAACATACCCCTCTGGTCTGAAAAGAACAGGAGCAGGGTGGAAGAAAGACTTAAAGAGAGGCTCTCTGTGGAACACAAAAAGGAACTGGTCCTGAAAGATATTCTCAACAGGGTAAGGGATGTCTACTATTCGATGCTCGAAAAGTACGAACTCATAGGTAGCTACCGTGAGGAGCTCATACCCATGGCAAAGGAATCTATGAATATTGCAGAGGCATGGTACAAAAACGGCATAGGTGGGCTCGGAGAACTGCTGGAGACAGAGAGCATGTGGATAAACTTCAGAAGGGCACACTACAGAACTATTGCAGACTACCTAAAGCTGCGTGCAGAACTCGAAAGGCTTACGGGGCTACACAAAAAAGAGCTGGAGGCTTTCTTAAAATGAAGGGAAAGATAAGTGTCGCCTGTCTTGTGCTGGTATGTATTGCCATAATAGGTGGCGCAACGGCTACATATATGTACCTAAAAAGTGGTGCCACCACGGAGATGGCAGACCACACAGCACACAAGGTAGGGAAGAAAAAGAAGAAGATTCTCTACTGGCGGGCACCCATGGACCCAACATATATATCAGACAAGCCGGGCAAATCCCCCATGGGTATGGACCTCATACCTGTCTACGAAGGTGAAGAGGAAGAGGCGGGCATAGTAAAGATAGACCCCCGCGTGGTCCAGAGCATAGGGGTGAGAACAGAGAAGGTAAAGAAGATGTCCCTTAAAAAGAACATAAGGACCGTGGGCAGGGTGGACTATGACGAGAAGAGGCTCTACCACATACACACAAAGATTGAGGGCTGGATAGAAAAGCTCTATGTGGACTATACGGGGCAGTTGGTAAAGAAGGACGAGATGCTCCTTGAGATATACAGCCCCCAGCTTGTGGCAGCCCAAGAGGAATACCTTCTGGCAAAAAAGTACAGCAGAGAGATAAAACTCGAGGGCATAAAAGACCTCGACCTTCTCGAGCTAAGCCGAAGAAGGCTTGAGCTCTGGGATGTACCACCCCATCAGATAGAAGAGCTCGATAAGACTGGCACCATCATGCGAACCCTTCACATACACTCGCCTGTAAAGGGCATAGTGGTGGAAAAGCCCGTAAGAGAAGGCATGTTCGTAAAACCGGGCACCAAACTCTACACAATTGCGGATCTGTCCACCATATGGGTATATGTGGACATCTACGAGTACGAGCTTCCATGGATAAAGACAGGCGATGTGGCAGAGCTTACCCTTACAAGCCAGCCGGGCAAGGTCTACCGCGGGAAGGTGAGCTTTATCTACCCCTTCATGGACCCAAAAACACGCACCAACAAGGTAAGGCTCGAGTTCTCAAACCCGGGGTTCGAGCTCAAGCCCGATATGTATGCAGACGTCACAATAAAGGCATCAATAAGAAAAGAGAGCATAGTTGTGCCGAAGGAGGCGGTTATACGTTCAGGTGAAAGGAATGTGGTAATCCTCTCTCTTGGCGAGGGAAGATTCATGGCAAAGGAGATAACCCTCGGGGTGGAAGGCGGTGAGTGGTACGAGGTCAAAGAGGGTCTTAAAGAGGGAGACACGGTGGTGGTTAGCGCACAGTTCCTTATAGACTCAGAGAGCAGGCTCAAAGAGGCAATAGGGAAGATGAGCGGTATGCACAGCCATTAAAAAATCCCACCAAAAGCCAAGTAAAATAAGGCAGGGCTCTGAAAGATGCTTAAAAAGATAATAGAGTTTTCCATAAACAACCGTTTTCTCGTAATAGTTGCCACCCTTCTTATAGTGGGCTGGGGTATATTCAGTATAAAGAACATACCCCTTGATGCCATACCAGACCTGAGCGATGTGCAGGTCATAATATACACAGAATATCCGGGACAGGCACCCCAAGTGGTGGAAGACCAGATAACCTATCCTATAGCCACGGTGATGCTCAGCGTGTCAGGGGCAAAGGTGGTAAGGGGATATTCCTTCTTCGGGTTCTCCTTCGTCTATGTCATATTCGAGGACGGCACCGACATGTACTGGGCACGAAGCAGGGTGCTCGAGTACCTGAACTATGTGGCAGGAAAACTTCCACCGGGGGTTACCCCAAGCCTTGGTCCAGATGCAACAGGGGTGGGATGGGTCTATGAGTACGCCCTCGTGGATAAAACAGGCAAACACGACCTATCAGAGCTTCGAAGCCTTCAGGACTGGTTCTTACGCTACGAGCTACAGACTGTGCCCGGTGTGTCAGAGGTTGCAAGCATCGGTGGGTTCGTAAAGCAGTATCAGGTGGAGGTGGACCCTAACAGGCTACTTACCTACAACATACCCCTACAGAAGGTAAAACATGCCATACAGCGCTCGAACAACGATGTGGGTGGCAGAGTGGTCGAGATGGCAGAGACCGAGTTCATGGTAAGAGGACTGGGCTACATAAAGGGCATAGAGGACCTTGAAAACATAGTGGTAGATGTGGACGAGAAGGGTACCCCCGTGCTCTTAAGGGACATAGCCTATATACACACAGGCCCTGAACTGAGGCGTGGGCTTGCAGAGCTCGACGGCGAGGGTGAGGTGGTAGGCGGCATCGTTGTCATGCGTTATGGAGAGAATGCACTTAAGGTTATAGAGGCTGTTAAAGAAAGGCTTGAGGAACTCAAAAAGGGGCTTCCCGAAGGTGTGGAGATAGTGCCAGTCTACGACCGCAGCAAGCTCATCCACAGG
>DRQE01000124.1 GCA_011371515.1 Deltaproteobacteria bacterium | reverse complement strand
TGCCCTTGCTATACCCTTTGCTGCCTCACCTGCAACATAGTCAAAGTGTGGTGTGTCTCCTCTTATTATAGCACCAACACAGACGATTGCATCATAGCGCTTCCTTTCTGCCAGTGCCTTTACCACAAGGGGTATCTCGAAAGAGCCCGGAACCCTGACCACATCCACATCCTTCTCGTCTGCCCCGCATTTTCTCAGCGTATCAAGGGCACCTTCGAGGAGCCTTTCGCCTATGAATTCGTTAAACCGTGCCATCACTATGGCAAACTTAAGCCCCTTTGCCGAAAAACCACCTTCTATAATGTTAGCCATAATACCTCCTTCGGTTTGAGATTTTTCCTTACTCGACCTTTGTAAGAAGGTGTCCCATCTTCTCTTTCTTTACCTTAAGGTATTCCACATTCTTTTTGCTCGGTGTTATCTCTATGGGCACCCTTTCTACTATCTCGAGCCCGTAGCCCTCGAGGCCCTTTATCTTTCTGGGGTTGTTGGTCATAAGGCGCATCTTTCTTACCCCAAGGTCAAGTAGAATCTGTGCGCCTATGCCATAGTCTCTAAGGTCTGCATCGAAGCCGAGCCTTTTGTTTGCCTCCACCGTATCGAGCCCCTCATCCTGAAGTGCATAGGCACGCAGCTTGTTTGCAAGCCCTATGCCTCTGCCTTCCTGATGCATGTAGAGTATGACACCCTTACCCTCTTTCTCTATCATCCGCATTGCACCAACAAGCTGCTCACCGCAGTCACACCTTTCGGAGCCAAAGACATCGCCTGTAAGACACTCTGAGTGCACCCTTACGAGCACGGGCTCACCCTCTCTTATCTCTCCTTTCACGAGTGCAAGGTGCTCGTTGTCGTCTATATCGTTCTCGTAGGCTATTGCCCTGAACTCTCCTGCATATTTCGTGGGTATGGTTGACTCGGCAGCCCTTCTTACCAGTCGGTCTTTTCTAAGTCTGTACTCTATTATATCGGCTATGGTTACAATCCTTAAGCCGTGCTCCTCTGCAAATGCCTCGAGGTCTGGCATCCTTGCCATGGTGCCGTCTTCCTTCATTATCTCGCATATAACGCCTGCTGGCTTGAGCCCTGCAAGTCTGGCAAGGTCCACACTGCCCTCTGTCTGGCCTGCACGAACGAGCACCCCGCCGCGCTGTGCCCTCAGGGGGAATATGTGCCCCGGTTTTACGAAGTCAGAGGGCTTTGCATCGTCCTCCACAGCCTTAAGGATGGTCAGTGCCCTGTCGTATGCAGATATACCTGTGGTAACACCCTCTCTGGCATCTATGGATACGGTAAATGCCGTTCTGTAAAGAGAGGTGTTGTCCTTTACCATTGGGTAGAGCTCGAGGCTGTCTGCCTTCTCCTCTGTAAGGGTAAGGCAGATAAGACCCCTGCCGTACTTTGCCATGAAGTTTACAGCCTCGGGGGTAACGAGCTCTGCTGCCATGCAGAGGTCTCCCTCGTTCTCCCTGTCCTCGTCATCCACGAGGATTACCATCTTTCCTTCTCTTATATCCTTCAGTGCCTCTTCTATTCTCTTTATGGACATATTCTACTCACTCCCCCTTTTAGTCTTTTATGAAACCCTGTTCCCTGAGGAATGCCTCTGTAATACCCTTTCTTGTACCTCCAAGAAACCTTTCCACATACTTTGCAATAATGTCTGTCTCTATGTTTACAGGGCTACCCACGGGCTTATTCCCGATGGTTGTAACCCTGAGTGTGTGTGGCACCAGCACAACCGTGAACCCCACTGCTGTAAGCCCACACACGGTAAGGCTTATTCCGTCTACCGCAACGGAACCCTTCTCCACCAGATACCTTTTGTGCTCCTCTGGTATGGATATATAAATAAGAAGGCCATCTTTGAGCCTCTCTTTTTTCTCTATCCTTCCCGTGCAGTCCACATGGCCTGTCACAAGGTGTCCACCCAGAGGAGTCCCCAGTGTGAGGGGCCTTTCGAGGTTCACCCTGTCGCCCCTTTTAAGGCTGCCAAGGGTTGTCTTCGAGAGGGTCTCTCCACTCAGGTCAGCCCTGAAAAGACCATCTTTTATTTTCGTTGCAGTAAGGCAAACCCCATCTACAGAGAGACTACCCCCTATGGGTATGGAATCTCCATCCCTGAAGGGGGTCTCAACTGTTATTCTACCAGAACCACCCTTTTTTTCAATATCCTTGACGGTTCCTGTTGCCTCGACTATGCCTGTAAACATGGTGTTGCCTCCACCATTATGTCTGGGCCAAAGCGTCTTATCCTTACATCCTCAAGCCTTACGGCATCACTCAGGGCTTCCACCCCAAGCCCCCTTACGGCAGGCACACCATCTGCACCAATCATGAGGGGTGCCACGAAGAAGACGAGCCTGTCTACAATCCCCTCTCTGAGTGCTGAAGCGGCAAGCCTGCTTCCACCTTCTATGATAACACTTGTTATACCCCTTTTTCCAAGCTCTTTTAGGACTGCCTTAAGGCTTACCCCCTCTTTCGTCTTCCTTACCTCCACCACCTCAACTCCAAGCCCTTTGAGGCTATCTTTTTTTCTTCTATCCGCCTCTTTTGTGGTAAAGACAAACCGCTCCGAGCCGTCGGCTCTGAAGATCTTTAAAGAGGGCTTTATACCCGAAAGCCCCTCTGCCACAAGAGCCCTTGCTGGGTTTCTGCCCTTCACGAGCCTTACGGTAAGCTCTGGGTCATCCCGTCTTACGGTACCCGTGCCAACCACAACACAGTCGTAGATGTCACGCAGTCTGTGGACATACCTTCTCGATTCAGGGGATGTTATCCACCGTGAATCCCCTGTCTTCGTGGCAATCCTACCATCAAGGGTTGCAGCAAGTTTCAGGGTTACAAAGGGGATACCCGTGGTTATGTATTTTCTGTAAAACTCTATCAGGCTGTCACAGTCTTCCTTGAGCACCCCGCCTGTTACCTCTATCCCTTCCCTTCTGAGTGCCTCTATCCCTCTGCCACTTACACGGGGGTTTGGGTCAACGGAGCCTATTACCACCCTCTTTATCTTTGCCCTTATTATGGCATCAACACATGGCGGGGTTCTACCATGATGGCAGCAGGGCTCAAGGGTTACATACAGGGTTGCACCCTCTGCCCTTTTGCCTGCTTCCCCAAGGGCAACAACCTCTGCATGTGGGGTGCCTGCCTTTTTGTGATAACCCTTTCCTGCAATCCTGCCACCCTTTACCACCACCGAGCCCACAGGCGGGTTGGGTCTGGTTCTACCAAGGCCCTTTCTGGCAAGCCTTAGGGCAAGTTTCATAAACTCTTCGTCTCTCATCACTTCTTTTTCGTATGGAGGAGTTCTTTCAGCTCTTTCATGAACTCGTTTATGTCTCTGAACTCACGATACACAGAGGCAAACCTCACATAGGCAACCTCATCGAGGGCTCTGAGGGCTTCCATAACAGCCTCTCCTATGGCAGATGAGGGGATTTCCTTCTCTCCACTTTCTATGAAGCGTGCCTCTATGCGGTCTATAGCCTCCTCTATTGCCTCCATGCTTACGGGCCTCTTCTCACATGCCTTCTTTATGCCTGCAAGTATCTTGGTTCTGTCGAAGGGCTCTCTTGTGCCGTCTTTCTTTACCACCATGGGGAGCATCTCTTCCACCCGCTCGTAGGTGGTAAACCTCTTTGAGCACTGAAGACACTCCCGTCTTCTTCTCGTAACACTGCCATCCTGCGAGAGCCTTGAGTCTATGACCTTATCTTCCGTATATCCGCAGAAGGGACACCTCATGCCTTCTTCCTCCTCCGTTCATCTATAATTGTATATACCACAGGCACCACCACAAGTGTTAACAATGTTGAGGCAAAGAGCCCGCCTATGGTTGCAATTGCCATTGGAGCCCTTACCTCACTGCCGGGTCCCACCCCTATGGCAGTGGGCAGCACACCGAATATGGTGGAAAAGGCGGTCATAAGTATGGGTCTTAGCCTTACAGAGCCTGCCCTCTTTATGGCATCATAGAGCGGGGTGCCGGTGGCTCTCAATCTGTTTGCATAGTCAACAAGGAGTATGGAGTTCTTCGTTACAAGTCCCACGAGAAGGGTTATACCTATAAGACTGTATATATTTATGGTATTGCCTGTAACCCACAGTAGCCCGAGGGCACCCACCATGCTCAAAGGTAAGGCAAGCATCACTGTAAAGGGATGCACAAAACTCTCAAACTGTGATGCCAGTACCATGTATGTTATGAGCACCGCAAGGAAGAAGGCAAAGAGCATGCTCTGCACACTCTCCATCATAAGTTCTGCCCTTCCGCCAAGACGCGTGGTGTAGCCCTCTGGAAGCACCTCTTCTGCTATCCTCTTTATATCCTCTATGGCAGAGCCAAGTGTCTTCTCGCCCACCGTGTTTGCAAATATGGTTACACTGCGCTCTCTGTCTCTGCGGTTTATGACACTCGGCGCAGAGCTCTCCTCTATGGTAACGAGGTTTGAAAGTTTCACGGGCACGCCATCTCTGTTCTTTACAAACAACCCCTCTATGTCCGAAGGGGTATCCCTTTGAGTGGGAAGAAGCTTTACCCTAACATCATACTGTTTACCGCCCTCTTTGTATTTTACCACATCCCTGCCACCTATAAGGGTTCCTATGGTGGTTGCAACTGTTGTGGTATCCACACCGAGCTCCCGTGCCCGCTCACGGTTTATGTTTATCTTAAGCTCGGGTAGTCCCATCTCAAAGTCTGTATCCACATCGACCACACCCTCTATCTCAGAGAACCTTTCGGCTATCCTCTGTGAATATTTGTTGAGCCCCTCTATGGAAGGTCCCTTTATTATAAACTCAAGGGGTGGACCCCTTCTTGCACCAAAACCAAACACAAGGGGTTCAACGAATGCCCTCATGCCGGGCTCTTGGTTGAACCTTTCACGAAGGTATGCCATCACCTCGTGCTGGCTTCTCTCTCTTTCACTCTTTGGCAGAAGCCTTATGAACATGAACCCCTTGTGCACACTTGCACTCTCACCTATACCTATAGCGCCGAAAAAGCCCTCCACCTCTGGAAGTGCCTTGACCACATCCTCGTTCTTCCTGAGTTTCTTGTCGGTATAATCTATAGAGGACCCCACAGGGGTCTCGAACCTGACCATAAAGCGCGACTGGTCGTGCCTCGGTATAAACTCCTTTCCTATGAACTTCCACAGCATAAGGCTTCCTGCAAAAAGGGCTACTGCAAGCACCACAACCGTAAACCTGTGTGAAAGGGCAACTGAAAGAAGCCTTACATACATTGCCTCTATGGCACGGTAAAGTGTCTCTATGGTTTTGTAGAGTGTGCCCTCCCTTCTCGTCTCTTTAAGGAACCTTGATGATGCCATGGGTGTGAATGTAAGTGCCACGAAGAGGGATATGAGCACAGCCACCGCCACGGTAAGACCAAACTCGTAGAAGAAGCTACCCACGATACCCTTCATGAACGCCACAGGCGTGAATACCGCCACAAGGGAGAATGTTGCAGCCATTGCGGCAAAGGCTATCTCCTGTGTGCCAGTTCTTGCAGCCTCTGTGCTTGTAAGCCCCTCTTCTCTCTTTCTGTATATGCTCTCTATAACTATTATGGCGTCGTCTATGACAAGCCCTATTGCAAGGGTGAGCCCCAGCATGGTCATGGTGTTGAGGGTAAAACCCATGAAGTATAGGAACACGAAGGCACCTGTTATTGCCACCGGTATGGTGATACCTGTTATGAGTGTTGCCGAAAGGTTTCTCAGAAACAGAAACACCACCACCATTGCGAGCACCCCACCCACAAGGAGTGCAAACTCCATCTCGTCCATACTGTCTTTTATGAATGTCGAGGCATCGAACGCAACCTCTGCCTTTATGCCCGCAGGAAGCTCGGGCTGTATTTCTGCAAGTCTTTCCCTTACAAGCCTTGCAAGCTCCACCGTGTTGGCTCCGGGCTTCTTCCTTATACCGAGCCCCACGGCAGGCACACCGTTGTATCTTGCAAGGCTTCGTTTGTCCTCAAGTCCATCCTCTGCATATCCCACATCACTGAGCCTTATGGGGTAGCCATCACGATAGGCTACGATAAGGTCGTTGAACTCCGAGACCTTTTTGAACTCACCAGCTATCTTTATGCTGAACTCGATGTCAGTGCTCTTAAGCCACCCGCCGGGTATCTCCACATGCTCCCTTTTGAGTGCCGATATGACCTCATCCACGCTTATGTTTTTTGCCTCAAGCCTCGTACGGTCAAGCCATATCCTTATGGTTCTTTCCCTCTTTCCACCGAGTATTATGGAGCCCACCCCTTTGAGGGTCTCTATCTTTGGCTTCAGCACATCCTCTGCATAGCTTGTGAGCTCCACTATCGGTCTATCGCCGTATACGGCTATCCATATCACAGGCTGGGCTGCAATATCGAGCTTTCCGACCACAGGCCTTTCAGCCTCTTCAGGAAGTTTATTTATTATGGCACCAACCTTGTCCCTTACATCCTGTGCGGCAATGTCTATGTCTCTTTCCATCTCGAACTCTACGATGATTACCGATGCCCCATGGGAGGATATGCTCGAAAGGTTCCTTATACCCTCTATGGTGGCAACCTCTTCTTCTATTATGTCTGTAACGGTCTCCTCCATGACCTCGGGGCTTGCCCCCTCCATGAGTGTTGTAACCGTTACCACCGGAAACTCCACCCTTGGATACTGGTCCACCCCAAGGCGCAGAAACCCTATTATGCCAAACACCGTTATGGCACATATGAGCATGAAGGTAGTAACAGGCCTTCTTATGGCAAACTCTGGTAGAAACATCGCCTTACTCGATTATCCTTACCTTTACGCCATCTTTGAGTGCCGATGCACCATCCACCACGACGAGTTCTCCCTCTTTCACACCCTCGGACACTATCACCCTGCCTTTGAATCTTCCTGCGGTCTTTATCCTTCTTTTTTCTGCCACACCATCTCTGACCACAAAGAGGCTCTTACCTTCTTCGTCGAAAAGGACCGCCTTCTCGGGCACAACAAAGCCGCCCTTTATTATGGCTGTAACGATTGTTACATCTGCTGATATACCGGGATAGAGAAGCCCCTCTTTGTTTTCCACAAGGGCTTTTACGAGGAAGGTCTTGGTGGCTTTGTTTATGTATGGGCTTTTGAAGTATATATGGCCCTGAAACTCTTTCTCGTAGGGGTCTACTTTCAGTGTAACCTTCTGCCCCTTTCTCACCTCTTTCAGTTTTCGCGCTGGCACATTTATGGTGAGCTTCAGCGGGTCTATTCTAAGAAACCTGAAGAGCCTTTCACCCTTTCTGACATAGCTACCCTCTGTAATGTATCTTTCTGCCACGATACCGTCGAAGGGTGCCTTTATGCGGGAATCCTCGAGCTTTCTCTTCTCGAGCAGAAGCACACTCCTTATAGACCTCTCAAGAGAAGAGAGGCTGTTGCGCTGGGTGAGAAACCTCTCGTATTCCTGTCTGGACACCATGCCCTCTTCAAAAAGGGTCTTTCTTCTTTCAAGCTCCTTTTCTGCAAACTCAAGCTCTGCCTTTACCTTTTCGAGTTCTGCCTCTTTTTCTTCTATACGGAGCAGGAAGTCCTCCTCGTCCATTAAGGCAAGGGGTTCACCTTTCTTTGCCCTGTCTCCTTCGTCCTTGAGTATCCTTTTTATGGTGCCCTCAACCTCTGCCCCTATTATAAGCTCCTCATCTGCCTCAAGGGTTGCCGTAAGCTCCACCGTTGCGGGCACATCCTGTGGCAGAACCTTTACCACCCTTACGCTGTAAGCCTTCTGGCCCTCTTTTCTATCTGCTGTCTTCTCCTCCGCAGTGCAGGAGACAAGTAAGACCAGAAGTAATGGGATAAAATAGATAAGTCTTCTCATTTCAAACTCCATCTGCGGGTGTTTTTTCAATCCTCGGGCAGTCTTTTCAACGCCTCTTCGAGAAGCACACCTGTGCTCTTTTTAAGCCTCATTATGGCAAACCTGTAGTCCATCTGTGCATTCATGAGCGAAAGCTCTGCATCCACGAGCACTGTTTCTGCATCCACGAGGTCTGTGGAGCGTATAATACCGTGGCGGTACTGTTTGAGTGCCATCCTGTAGTTCTCCCTTGCAAACTCAAGCCTCTTTTTGAGTGCCCTTACAAGGGAGGCTATCTTCTCTATGTCGTTATAAAGCCTTCTTATCTCAAGCTCTATGTCTCTTTTAAGTGAGTACTTCTCAAGCTCCTTCTGTCTGAGCACACTTCTTGCCTTCTTAAGCTCTGCCACTCTCAGCCCACCCTCGAAGAGC
>DRQE01000123.1 GCA_011371515.1 Deltaproteobacteria bacterium | reverse complement strand
GGCAGGAGAGCTATCCCGCCTTGTGGCATCCGGCAAGGCTGTATTGATTCCTGTTGAGGAGTACTCGCGCTGGTTCGGTGAGCTTCCAGAGAGGTTCAGAGAAGAGGTCTTAAAAAAGTGGGGCAGACCTGAAGATGGCACCATAATGATGTGGAAGAAAGATGGAAAGGACTACATTGTGTTACCCATTATCAGGTATGGCAACATAATACTTGCACCCCAGCCTGCAAGGGGCTGGCTTCAGGATGTAGAAAAACTTTACCACTCTGCGGAACTCCCACCACATCATCAATACATAGCCTTTTATCTCTATCTCATGAAGGCATTCAGGGCAGACGCCATAATACACCTTGGAACCCATGGCACCCACGAGTGGCTTCCGGGTAAAGAGATGGGGCTTTCAGAAAGCGACCCACCAGATGTGTTGACCCAGCACACCCCCGTTATATACCCATACATAGTGGACGATGTTGGCGAGGGGCTTCAGGCAAAAAGGCGGGGCATGGCAGTTGTTATAGACCACATGACGCCACCCTTTGACAGAGCAGGACTGAACCCCGATGTTAGAAGGCTTAAAGAACTCTTGAACGACTACAGAAACGCCCTTGCACTTGGCACCACCTCTTTGGATGAAACCATGAGGGAGCTCAAAGAGCTTGCAGAAAGGCTTGGTATATTGAAGGCTCTTTCGGTAAAAGATGTGGCCGATAGCGAGGTGCTCGATAGAATCGAGGCATACATAGACGAGATGGGAGAGACTCTTACCCCCTTTGGGCTACATACCTTTGGGAAGGCACCCCATGGGGACATGGTTGATAGGACGGCTGTTGCAATTGCAGAGGCTGGTGGCTCGTCAGAAGATGTGGACGAGAAGAAGGCTCTTTATCGTGGACTGATACTTCGCTCCGCAACGGAAGAGCTTGAACAGCTCTTGGCTGCCCTCAATGGTAGATATGTACCGGCAGGTCTTGGAGGAGACCCTGTGAGAACCCCCGAGTCTCTTCCCACGGGCAGAAACTTTTATGCCTTCGACCCATCAAAGATACCTACAGAGGCTACCTACAGAAAAGGTGTGACGATGGCAGAAGAGCTCATAGAGAAGCACCTTAAAGATTACGGCACCATGCCGCAAAAGATAAGCATAAACCTGTGGGCTGTTGAGACCATAAGACACAGGGGTATCATGGAGGCACAGGTTATGGCACTCCTTGGTGTGAAGCCTGTATGGGATGAACGTGGAAGAGTGGTTGATGTTGTAGCCATACCGAGAGAAAGGCTCGGCAGACCACGGGTTGATGTGATTATGGTGCCGTCAGGACTTTACAGGGACACATTCCCGAACCTTATGGCACTTCTCGACAGAGCCATCACTGTGGCAAAGCGACAGAAGGAAAGAGACAACGCGATAAGAAGCCATACCATGAAACTCAAGGAGATACTCATAAAACAGGGCGTAGAAGAGAGGCTTGCAGAAAGGCTTGCCACGGTGAGAATATTTACCGAGCGCTCTGGCACCTATGGGACAGGATTGAGTGAGGCGGTGGCAAAGTCTGACTCATGGAAGGACGAAAAAAGCCTTGCAGAGCTTTTCTTAAGACGGGTGGGATACCTCTACGGGCAGGGCTTCTGGGGTGAAGATGCAACAGCAGGTGGGGTGAACATCTTCAGACGGGCTCTTTCTGGCACCTCCATGGTGGTCCACAGTGTGTCGGGCAACCTCTATGCAACGATGGACAACGACGATATGTTTCAATACCTCGGTGGGCTTGCCCTTACAGTGAGAGCCATAGATGGCAAGAGCCCGAAGGTCTACATAACGAACCTCGTAAATCCTGACAGGATGAGACAGGAAACACTTAAGCGTTTTATGACGAAGGAGACACAGACCCGCTACCTTAACCCGCGCTGGATAGACTCCATGCTTCGCGAGGGCTATGCAGGTGCGCGGTTTTTTGCGAACCTGATGGAGTATCTCTGGGGATGGCAGGTAACTGTGCCAGAGGCTGTGGGAGATACCATGTGGCAGGCATTCTATGAGACCTATGTGCTCGACCGCTACAGGCTTAACATAAAGCAGAGGATGAAAGAGGCAGGTAACCTCTACGCATATCAGAGCTTTGTGGCAAGGATGCTCGAGGCAGTAAGGAAGGGCTACTGGAAGGCGGATACCAGTACGGTGGAAAGACTGGCAAGAGAGTATGCAGACACGGTGGAAGATGTGGGGCTTACCTGCTGTGACCACACGTGCAACAACCCGAAACTTAAAGAGTTCATAAAAAGCGTTATGGTGTCTGTTCCAGCACTTAAGGACAGAGCGGCATCCTTCGAGAGGATATTCAAAAACACAACCACAGCCGGCAGCACATCCACGGGAGAAGAAAACAGAAAATCCCTGTCCAAAGAGAAAAAGAAGCCACAGACCGTTGAGGGCTACGAGATGGAAGAGGTGAAAAGAAACGCAGAAACAGGCTCTGCACCTGTGCCCTACCTGTTCATAATAGGCTTTATGCTATTTCTTCTTTTAATATTTCTTGGCTACAGAAAAGGTGGAAGGAGAAGGTTATGAAAAAGACCAAAAGGGTAGTCTTTATTCTCACATTGAGTTTTCTTGCAGCACTTCTTTACGGTGGGCATTTGTATGCCTCCTCTTACCATGTAAGTTTTAGCGATGGAGCAGGTAGAAGGGTTGTAATAGACAGGCAGCCGTCGAGGGTGGTCTCTCTCGTGCCTTCGGTTACGGACATAATGGTTGCACTCGGTATAAAGGATGAGCTCAAAGGGCTTACCTATCACGATAGTCTTGCCGGAGAGAAGGAACTCGTGGGAGGTTTTCTTTATCCGTCTGTGGAGAAGATAGAAGCCCTCAAGCCAGACTTGATATTTGTTGCCAGTATTCACAGGGATGTAATAGAGAGGCTAAAAGATAGAGCAGCCATTGTTGAGCTCAATGCCCACTCGATAGAGGACATATACAGAAACATAAGGATTGTGGGAAGAATCTTCCAGAAAGAAGGTGAGGCAGAAAAGCTGGTGAAGGCCATAAAAGAGGAGATAGAGCTTGTTGCCAAAAAGTTGAGCCCTATACCTCGGGAGAAGAGAAAACGGGTTGTAAGGATTATGGGGGGAAACGGGGTGATGGTTCCCGGAGATGACTCCTTCCAGCTCGACTACATAAGGGCAGCAGGTGGCATACCACTTACGACAGGAAAAAGCGGCGAGGTGGTCAGCATTACAAAGAAAGAGTGGATAGAGTTCAACCCGCAGGTGATATACGCCTGTAACAAAAAGAGCAGGGCAATGGATATTATAAAGAACGAGCAAGGCTGGAAGGATGTGGAGGCGGTAAGAAAGGGTAGAATCTTCTTCTTTCCCTGTGAGCTTACATGTCGTGGTTCTGTTAATGCGGGCTACTTTGTCTCATGGCTTGCCTCAACCATTTATGCAGATGAGTTCGCAGAAAAGCCTGTACTTAAGGAAGGGCTCTTAAGCTCCAAGCCCGTAGGTGTGGAGCTTGACTACATACTCCGTGCTCGCGTGGACCATAGCCTCGTTGGTGATTTCACAAACAAGACCCTCGTAGTCGAATTCAAAGAACCCATGAGGGTGCTTTCCACCCTTGAAGGATGGCGCGAGGGTGTAAGGTTTGTTGGCAATCACTACATACCACCACAGAACTGGACATTATCACACAGGATGGGTCTAAAGAGGTTCAGAAAGAAGGTGTACAGGGCCATCGGCATGGATGAAAGGGAGAGCAGCTTTCTCTTTACCGGTGCAGACATGGACAATCTATCCATAGTGAGGAAGGCTTACAAAGACCTCGTTGTCTACGCCCTCGTAACCGCGGGGGTAAAGTCAAACGCACTTCGTGCCTCAAAGGATACCGGTAGTTTCTATGAGCCGGGTACCATAAACATAATCATCCTTACGAATGCGAGGCTATCGGCAAGAGCAATGAGCAGAGCTGTAATAACCGCAACAGAGGCAAAGACAGCAGCCCTTCAGGATCTGGACATAAGGAGCTCTCAAAGTCCTATGAGAAATCAGGCTACAGGCACTGGCACAGATAACATAATAGTTGTGGAGGGAAGGGGAGTAAAGATAGAAAGTGCAGGTGGACACACAAAGATGGGAGAGCTTATTGCACATAGTGTGTATAAAGGTGTAAGAGAGGCAATCTATCGGCAAAATGGTATAACCCAAGGACGCAGTGTTTTCCAGAGACTTAAGGAAAGAGGCATAGAGCTTTCAGCCCTTTTAAGGGGAGAGGGCTTTGATGGCGTGGACAGGCGCAGGGTGTTGAGCTCTCTTGAGGCTTTACTCATGGAGCCAGAGTATGCCTCATTCGTGGAGACAGCCCTTACAATAAGCGATGCTTACGAAGATGGGCTTATAGGAGAGCTTGCCACCTACAGGCTCTGGTGCAGAACCATAGCAGAGAAGATAGCAGGAGAAAGCATAGAAACAGTTGAGCCACTGGTGAGCAATAAGGATATTCCCGTGGTAATAAGGAATGCATTCGATGGAATACTCAGGGGGCTTTTGATAAGGCTTGAAAAGTAGCCCGGGTGGGCTACAGGGGCAAGCCAACCCCTGTAGCAGGCATTAGTCCTTCATGGTGTATATTTCTCTGAAGATTTCCACACAGCCACCCGGGGCTTTGTATAGATATATGTCGGTGCCTCGGCTATTGCTGAGCCATACGAATATATCCTGAGTCTCTCTTACTTTTACCGTATCCTTTGGGAAGAAGTTCTTGTATCTTTCTTTCAGCTTCTTACACGGGTTTGTCCAGTAAGCCACGATTGTGCGTGATGTCACACAGCTTTTCTTTCCAAGGGGTTTCACCACAAGGGTATAGTGTTTCGTTGCCTGCAGGAAGTCGAGCACAAGGAACTCTCCGTTCTTGTTCCACACACTCTGCCAGAATGTGTGGTTTTTCTTGAAGTCGAAGTCCACCGCTTTAAGACAGGCACCATTGAGGTTTTTAAGAATTTCTTCTTTGAGCCCCTTGTTCTTAAGCTTCGTTGTAACATCCTCTGCACCTGCTGAGGCTGCCATAAAAAGAACTATCAATAAAGAAGCTATTACTCTCAATCTCTATGTCCTCCTTTCGTGTCAGACGATTTAGAATCTGTATGATACCCTTGACTCCACGACAACATCAGGGGCATCAGCTGTAACGCCAAAGGTGGTGGACAGTTCCATGGATGTCATCTCACTCCATGCCCACACTCCACCGAGCTTTATGAAACCCACATTGAGGAATGTGCCCTCTATCTCGTCATCGTCTTTTGCTGTTTTAAGTGTTATGCTGTGCTGGTACTGGGTGTTCAGGGCAAACTTGTAGCTGAGTGCGTATGCCACACCAAAGCCAAGCTCGAAGGTATCTCCGGGGCGG
>DRQE01000122.1 GCA_011371515.1 Deltaproteobacteria bacterium | reverse complement strand
GTCTCAACTCCTTGATTCTCTTTCCTACAAGCTCTTTTGTTTTATCACCCCTTTTCACCATACCTCCTTTGTTTTTATCTATAAAATCAGATACTTACCCATTTTCAAATGATACACAAACAGCCAAAAACTTAAAACAATCCTGCATACAGAAAACATCTTGACAATTCAAAGCAAGAGATGTATAAATCTATGTGATAATTAGAAAATTTTTAACCTTTTCAATGTGCGGGGAAGAAGAAACTTAAACAGCTGTTAACAAAGAAGGCCGTAGAAGATATATTTTGTTTAAACCAGTAATCCTTCCCTAAATAGGGAGTTTTTATTTGCTTCTGTCTCTACTCTTGCAGTTAAACTGCCTTGTATTATTATAGCACAGTTTTTCTAATAGTTTTTCTCCATCTATAATCTTCTGAAAAAAACGGGTATGTATAGTCTAAAGGAGCACAAGTATAGGATGAACTCTGCAAGACAACACATTGAGAACATAAGAAGTTGTTATCTGTCCATAGACGAAGAGCTTGTTCTTTCATCACTCAAAAACAGTGTTGAGTGTATTATACTCTTCTTTGGCTGGGATGGTGCATTCATCGCAGAGTTCATAAACAATGCTGACGATGCAAAAAGCACAAAGCTCCGTATAGAGTTCACAGAGAACTGCATAAAGATGGTTAACGATGGTGCTCTCTTAAACCACGATGATGTCAACAGCCTATGCATGGTTGGCTACTCACCGAAGCAGCGCAAGGATACACATCCATCATCAGGAACAGGCTTCAAGTCGGCTTTCATGGTTTCAGACCACATAGAGTTGTACTCCGGTGAGTACAGCTTTATGTTCAGCAAGGCACACTGGCAGAACCCAAAAAACATCCCTTGGCAACTCATACCTATATGGATAGACACGACAGACCAACTCATACCGGACGGTTTCAACACACTATTCAGGATAGAGATAAAAGCCCCTTATCTTATGGAAAGGCTGAGAAGAGCTGCTTTCGATGAGCACATACAGCCAAAGGCTCTGCTCTTCCTTGAAAGTATAGAAAGGATAGAGCTTAAAGACTATACTTCAAACACCCATAGATACATAGATAAGGAGTTAATAAAAAAGACTCCAGAGTACGCAATCTACAGGCTCAAAGAGTTCGTGAATGGTTCTGAAAGACCCTACGAAGACTGGCTCCTATTCACCAGCATGGCAAGTGTGCCCGAGAGGGTGTTGACGGAGCTTTCTCCTTCCGAGACGATACCTTCGAACCAGACAGGAAAGATGTCCATAGCCTTCAGGCTTCACAAAGACGGAGACCTCCTTTTAACAGGGCTCGGCTATCCCGTCCAGTTTTCAACTTCGCTCTCTCGAAAGAAGACGAGAACGAGATTCAACTTTCTCGTTCAGGCAGACTTTCTATCCTGTCCCCTGCAACCCGATTCGGTAGAAGAAAACCCATGGAACAGATGGCTGTGTGGCGAGATATATCGTATGTTAGTCAAAAGGTGTATCCCCGTATTCCTCAAAGATCCTCGATGGAGTAAAAGTTTCCTCGAGGTGCTTTATCCTGCCGAGCAGTCTGCAGACAGGTTGCTCGAAGAAGCCATAAATAAACCACTAAAGAAGTATCTTGAAGAAGAGGCGGTTCTCACGGCACTCGATGGCTCTGCTGTAAGAGCAAAGGATGCTCTACTCATAATGAGCAGCAAAATAAAGGACCTTCTGAGTAGCGAGGAACTTAAGGCTCTCTATCCTGACAAAAAGGTGCTTCATCCTGCCCTCAAGATACCCTACGAGATAAAAAAGCTCATAAAGGAAGGGCCTGACTACAGCGATACCTATGGTGCCAACAAGGAGCTATTGAAGTTACTCGAGCTCAAGGCAAGCGTAAAAGAGATGAAGTTTTTCAAAAGATTTTATCACCACCTTTCAGAGTTTGCAGAGGTGTTGCGCAACAGCTATCTTAAGTACTCCAACATAGTGCTCACCGAGAGCTGGGAGCTCGTTGACCCCGGGTTTGCCTACATAAAGAAGCCGTCCCTCTCTGTGCCAGACAGGCTCAAGGACACGGTGAAGGTGGTTCACCCTGAACTTGCCTCTGACAGCATAATAAAGAACACCCTCAAGCTCCTCGGTGTAGAAGAACTCACCCAAGAGTATATAGAGGCAATGCTACAGATAAAGGACAAGTTCAGGATATAATCACTCTGTCACCTCCTCTTCTTTCTTCTCTTCCACCACAAACCACTTGTATATTGCAGGTATCACGAGTAGCGTCAACACAGTGGATGTAAATAGCCCCCCTACGACCACAGTTGCAAGTGGGCGCTGAATCTCACTGCCCACCCCTTGGGACAGAAGAAGTGGTACCATACCAAATGCCTGCACAAGGGCGGTCATCATGACAGGTCTCACCCTGAGACATGCTCCTTTAACGGATGCCTCGTCCACAGGCATGCCAGCCTTCACCAGCTGATTGAGATAGGTAACCAACACGATGCCGTTGAGCAGGGCTATACCAAACAGTGCTATGAACCCCACAGTGGATGGCACCGAGAGGTTCTGCCCCGTTATAAAGAGTGCAACGATGCCTCCAACGAGGGCAAGGGGTATGTTGAGGAATATGAGGAATGTAGAGCGCAGCGAGTGAAAGGCTGAAAATAGCAGTATGAATATGATGAACAGCGTTATGGGTATCACCACCATAAGCCGTTTGTTTGCCTCCTGCTGCAGCTCGAACTGCCCACCCCATGTGACCATGTAGCCCGGAGGAAGAGAGACTTCTTTTTCGAGCCTCTCCTGAGCCTTCTTCACGAATGTGCCTATGTCCACACCTGTAACATTACACTGTATGGTTATGAAGCGTTGATTGTTCTCTCTGGTTATCTGGCGTGGTCCAACCACCTCCTCTATCTTTGCAAGTTGACCGAGGGGTACCAGCTGTCCATCAGGGGCTTTTATCAGTATGTTCTTTATGGCATCAGGTGTGTCCCTGAACTCCTTCGGGAAACGCACGAATATGGCAAACCTTCTTATGCCCTCGAACAGTTCTCCAGCAACCTCTCCACCAACGCTGGACCTTATGACCTCCTGTATGTCTTCAACATTTATCCCGTAGCGCGCTATCTTGTGGCGGTCTATGGTTATTATGAGCTGAGGGGTGCCTGTAACCTGAGCGACCTGCACATCGG
>DRQE01000121.1 GCA_011371515.1 Deltaproteobacteria bacterium | reverse complement strand
TCCCTCTACGAGACACTCCAGATGGAAGGCTACAGCGTGCTCTACGATGACAGGGACATAGGGGCAGGTATAAAGTTCAAGGATGCGGATCTGCTCGGCATGCCCGTAAGAATCACCGTTAGTGCAAGGACACTCAAAGAGGACTCCGTGGAGATTAAAGCCAGAAGAGATGAGAAGGCAGAACTCGTCCATGTGGATGAGGTTGTTGCCTTCGTGGAGGAGTTCCTTAAAGAAGAAAGGCTCAGTCCATCCATGAACCCTTAAAAAAGGAGGCTTTCCTATGGATGGAAGGCTCAATGTTGTCTTCGGGTTCTTTTACCTTCTTTTCACCATAGCCCTTGGTCCCTTAATGCTCGTTCCACGAGCAGGTGAGAACCTCAAGGCTATAGGAGAGTTGAGCTCAAACCTTTCTGCCCTTCCAGAAGAAGAGCTCATGCAGGGTGTGGTTCAGTATCTCTCACAGCTTTCGGGCTCCCATTTTCTGGCAAGTGCCGTGCACGGGCACGGAAACCTCGAGGCAGTCCTGAACATAGTGGTTGGGCTTGTGCTCCTCAATCTTACACTGCCTGCCCTCTATAAGCTCATAGCAGGGCTTCTCTTTCTTGTTGGAACCCTTCTGCATTCAGGCATGCTTTATCTATACGGTGTGTTCGGGGTGAGCTGGGCTTTGGTCTTTACAAAGTTCGGTGCCTTAAGTATAGTTGCAGGGGTTCTGCTTATGGCAGTGCTTTCTGTTGTGGGGTTCTGTCGGAAAGAAGCCTGTCAATAATGGAGCGGAAAGAGGGGGCTGTAAAGTCGAGTTTTTCTTTTGCACTCAAAAAGGCAATGGTGCCGCCCCTGTCTATAACCACCACTGTGGGGGTCCATAAGGTCTTGTAAAGGCCTGCAAGGTAGGCTCCGTCGTCTCTTAACACGCGAAAGGTGTAGCCATTCTCCTTGAAGAAGTTGGTTATGGTGTATATGGAGCCGGAGTGGATGGTGTCCTCGTCTATGGTTATTATGGTAAGGGGTTTGCCTTCGTAGAGGGTCTCAAGCCTCTTTAAAGAGGGAAACATCTCTCTACACTCTTTACAGCGGTACCTCCAGAAAAAGAGAACCACCACACGGCCCCTTTCGTTCTCCAGCCTGAAGGGTTTTCCATCCATATCAGGATAGGTGAAAAGCGGGGCAGGGCTTCCAACGCTGACCTCTCTCGTATAGGTGGACTTCTCTGTTCTGTCTTCGCCACAGCCTGTAAGAAGAAGAGATGCCATGATGAGAATTACAAGAAGGTTTCTCATATCCATTACTATAACACTCTTTACAGGGCTCTTTCAAACCACATTTTTGGTTTGAAAAAAGCCCATCTATATGTTAGAAACACTTATTAAAACTCCGTAAAGAGGTGAAACCCCTTATGGAACGATACGATCCACACACAATAGAGAAGAAGTGGCAGGAAAGGTGGCAGAAAGAGGATGCCTTCAGGGCGGAAAGTGGTGGCTCGAAGAAGAAGTTCTACCTTCTGGAGATGTTTCCCTATCCCTCTGGAAAGATACACATGGGCCATGTGCGAAACTACTCCATAGGGGATGTGCTTGCAAGGTATCTTAAGATGCGTGGCTTTAATGTGCTCCATCCGATGGGCTGGGATGCCTTCGGGCTACCAGCAGAAAACGCTGCCATAAACCACGGCATACACCCTGCAAAGTGGACCGAAGAGAACATAGCATACATGCGCACCCAGCTCAAACGCATGGGCTTGAGCTACGACTGGCAGAGAGAGTTTGCCACCTGCAAGCCCGAGTACTACCACTGGAATCAGTATCTCTTTCTTAAGCTCTATGAAAAGGGGCTTGCCTACAGAAAGAAGTCCCATGTTAACTGGTGTCCATCCTGTTCGACAGTTCTTGCCAACGAACAGGTCGAAGAGGGCAGGTGCTGGCGCTGTGAGAGTCTGGTGGAGAAGAAAGAGCTCATGCAGTGGTTCTTCAGGATAACCGCGTATGCAGAGGAACTGCTCGAGGATACCTACAGGCTCGAGGGCTGGCCGGAGAAGGTCCTCGTAATGCAGCGTAACTGGATAGGCAGGAGCACGGGCGCAGAGGTGGACTTCCCTGTAAAGGACTCTGATAAGAGGATAAAGATATTTACCACAAGGCCCGATACCCTTTACGGAGTTACCTTCATGAGCCTTGCCCCTGAACATCCGCTGGTAAGAGAGCTTACAACCCCTGATAGAAGAGAAGAGGTTGAAAGGTTCGTAAAAAGGACAACCTCCCTTGCCACGAAAGACCGTGAGGCTGCCCGCAAAGAGGGGGTCTTTACGGGCTCCTACTGTATAAACCCGCTTACAGGTGAGGCTGTGCCCGTATATGTGGCAAACTTCGTGCTCATGGAATACGGCACAGGTGCGGTTATGGCTGTGCCTGCCCACGACCAGCGGGATTTTGAGTTTGCACGGGAATACGGGCTGCCAATAAAGGTTGTAATACACCCACCTGATAGAGAACTCAACCCCGATGAGATGGAAGAAGCCTACACAGAGCCCGGTATAATGGCAAACTCTGGACCCTTTACAGGGCTTCCCAGCGAGGATGCAAAAGAGAAGATAGTGGAGATGCTCGAACAGGATGGCATAGGGAAAAAGACCGTAAACTACAAGCTCAAGGACTGGGGTATATCGAGGCAGCGTTACTGGGGCTGCCCCATACCAATAGTATACTGCTCTGAGTGTGGCACCGTGCCCGTACCATACGATGAGCTACCAGTGCTGCTGCCCCTTGATGTGAACATTACGGGCAGGGGGCTATCGCCCTTAAAGGAGCACTCCTTTGTGGATACCACATGCCCCAGATGTGGCAGAAAGGCTGAAAGAGAGACCGACACTATGGATACCTTTGTGGACTCCTCATGGTACTTTCTGCGCTTCACATCGCCTCACAGTGAGAATCAGCCCTTCAGCCCTGATTGTGCCCACTACTGGATGCCTGTAGACCAGTACATAGGTGGCATAGAGCATGCGGTCTTACACCTTCTTTATGCAAGGTTCTTTACCAAGGCAATAAGAGACATCGGGCTCTTAAAGATAGACGAGCCGTTTAAGAACCTTCTCACTCAGGGGATGGTCTGCAAAGAGATTAAAAGATGTCCCCAGTGTGGCTATCTTTCCGACGATGAGTGCGATGATGGAAGGTGCAAGCACTGTGGAAGGGAATAC
>DRQE01000120.1 GCA_011371515.1 Deltaproteobacteria bacterium | reverse complement strand
CTTCATTATCTCACCAAAGCCGTACTCGACGACCATCTTCTTTGCCTTTGATGTGGCTGTCACCAGATCCTGCGATGCTCCAACGGTCTTCGATTCGTGCCCGTAGAGTTCGTCCTCTGCAGCCATGCCACCGAGTATTACGCCTATTTCTTTTTCCAGATCCCGCTTTGTGAAGGTGCTTATCATGGAGCTATCTATCGGGATGAAGGCGTTGTAGTCTCTGTGGTTGTCTATGGAGATGAACACGGGCACCTCTTTGAAGTGATACCACATCATTATGGTGTGTCCTGCCTCGTGCACGGCTATAAGGTGTCTTTCCTTCTCTGTAAGGGTTTCTGCCCTCTGCTTGAGTGGCGATTGTGAAGCAGGCCGTGCCCTCTGTAGACTCCACTGCCTTAGCCGTTCGATTTCCTCCTTTTTGAGGACCGAAAGCGGGGTGATGTTTCTTATGCACTCGAGAAGGGTTTTCTGTGTTACCTCCAGCGAGGAAATGGTGTCTATTGCAGCCTCCACCTCTTTCGTCTCTTTGCCGTCGTGCATACTGTTGAATGTGGCAACCACTGCATCCTTTACAGCCTGCTCTATCTCTGCACCTGTAAAGCCCTGGGTGTTGTCTGCAAGCTCTTTGAGGTCGAACCGTGAGGGGTCCTGCCCCCTCTTTTCGAGGTGTATGCGGAATATCTCCTCTCTTTCCTCCTCACTGGGCAGGTCCACAAAGAAGACCTCGTCGTAACGACCCTTTCGCCATAGCTCTGGTGGAAGGTTCTCTGGCTCGTTCGCTGTGGCTATCACGAACACGGGTTTCTCTTTCTCCTGTAGCCATGTGATGAAGGTGCCGAACACTCGTAGCTGGGTTCCTGAATCACCCTGAAACCCTGTAACCCCGCCGAATGCCTTGTCTATCTCGTCTATCCACATGATACAGGGGCTCACTGCCTCTGCAAGCTGTATACAGCGCCTTATGTTCTTTTCAGACTCACCTACTGTGGAGCCGAAGAGTTTGCCTACATCCATCCTCAGTAGCGGCAGGTTCCATATACCTGCCAGTGCCTTACAGCAAAGGCTCTTACCCGAGCCCGGCACACCTATGAGCAGAAGCCCCTTTGGAACCTCGAGCCCCAGAGCCTCTATCTTGTCTTTACTGAGGCGGAAGATGTGCTCCCTCTCTATGAACCACCTTTTGAGCTCGTCAAGACCACCTATGTGGTCTATGGTCTCCCTGTGGGGATAGTAGTCCAGTATCTTCTGCTTCTTTATTATCTGCTGTTTTTCATCCTGTATGTACTTTATGCAGTCTTCGTTGAGAACCCCGTTGTTCAGGCTTATTGCCTTACGGACCACCCTCTTTATGTTGTCCATCGACAAGCCCTGAAGGGACTTATACAGTATGGAGCGTGTCGAAGATGGCCAACCCTTGGGTATAAGGTGCCCGTATGTTTTGGAGACCATCTCCTCTATCTCGTTGTAGTCGGGCAGACTCAACTCTATTACCACTATGTCTTCTTCAAGCTCAGGTGGTATCTCACCAAGGGTGGGTGAAAGTATACATATGGTGTTTATCGAGCGCTGCTCGTCTATTGCAGCCGGCAGGTCCCTGAACCTTCTAAGAAACTCGTGGGAGTGGAAGTATCCACCTATGTCTTTCAAAAGGAAGAGGTTGTTTGTGTCCTCGCTTCTTATTATTCTTTCTTCTATCGCCTGAAGGACCTTTTCCCTTCCGATGTATTCTTTCTTTCTTTTTTCTCCACCCTGCAGCCCCTTCGAGACAGACCAGCACCAGTAGTTGAAACCCATCTGGCGGGCAATCTCTTCAACTATTCTTTCAACCCTTCTTTCCTCGAAGGATACAAGCCAGAGGACAGGGTACCTTGCCTCGATGTGAATCTTAAGTTCCTGTATGAAGTTCTCCGTATTCATACAGAATATTGTATCATATTACCAGAGGTGTGTGTCAAATCCTATATCATCTTTTGACTATCCACCTGCTGGGTGCTATCCTAAATAGTATGGAGAAGGAAAAGCCATTCAGGTCAGGCTTTATAAGTATAATAGGCAGGCCCAATGTGGGCAAGTCCACCCTTTTGAATGCCTTTCTGGGTGAAAAACTCTCGATAGTCTCGCCAAAGCCACAGACCACAAGGAATGTGGTAAGGGGCATCAAAACGGGTGAGGACTACCAGATAATATTCCTTGACACCCCCGGCATGCACAGGGCAAAGGGCATGCTCAACGAGTTCATGGTGAGCGAGGCACTCAATGCAATAAAGGATACCGATGGAGTGCTCTACATGGTTGAGGCAGGCAGCCCCCCTGTGGCAGACGACAGGTTCATAATGGGGCATCTGAAGGTGGTAAACTGCCCTGTAATACTTGCCATTAACAAGATAGATCTGGTGAAAAAACACGAGCTTCTGCCACTCATAAAGGAGTATTCCGAGCTCTTTCCATTCAAAGAAATAGTGCCCGTGTCTGCCCTTACAGGCGATGGACTGGACGAGCTCTTAAGGGTGCTCAAGGGTATACTTCCAGAGGGACCCATGTACTTTCCGGAAGACCTTCTTACAGACCAGCCCGAAAGGTTCATAGTCTCAGAGGTCATAAGGGAGAAGGTCTTTCTGTTTACCCGTGAGGAGATACCCTACTCTGTGGCAGTCCATGTGGAGAGCTTCAAAGAGGATAAAGATAGAAACCTCGTTGTGATAGGTGCTGTAATAACCGTTGAGCGCCCCTCCCAGAAGGCGATAATAATAGGCAAAGGCGGCAGTATGCTCAAAAAGATAGGCACAGCCGCAAGAGAGGACATAGAGAGGTTTCTGGGCTGCAGGGTCTATCTGGAACTCTTCGTGCGCGTTGAGAAGAACTGGACAAAGAACAGAAGGCTGCTTAAGGAGTTTGGCTACAGGTGAAACCCTTAGTTGCTATAGTGGGCAGACCAAATGTGGGTAAGTCCACCCTCTTTAACAGAATCCTTGGAAGAAGAAAGGCTCTCACACAGGACGAGCCGGGGGTTACGAGGGATCTGAACTACGCGGAGTGTGAGGAAGGGGGCAAGAGCTTCATCCTTGTCGATACCGGTGGGTTCGAGCCCGATGAGGCTATAAAAGACGATATTGCAAGAAAGGTAAAGGAACAGCTCCGCCTTGCAATAGAAGAGGCAGACCTCATAATCCATGTAATGGATGGCCGTGTGGGTCCCACCCCACAGGATAAAGAGATCGTAGAGGTCTTAAGAAAGACCGATAAACCCGTCCTCCATGTGGCAAACAAGATTGACACCGCGGGGCTTCTTCCTCATAAAGACGAGTTCTACTCCCTTGGAGTGGATGAGGTCTGGGCAGTCTCGGCAGAGCATGGCCTTGGGGTGGCAGAGCTTATAGATAAACTCGTAAGCCTTCTTCCAGAGGCAAAGGAAGAAGCGGCAGAAGAGCTCATAAAGGTTGCCATCGTTGGTAGACCCAATGTGGGAAAGTCCTCACTCCTTAATAGCCTTACAGGAAAGCCACGCACCATCGTAAGCCCTGTTGCGGGCACCACAAGGGATGCCATAGATACGGTCTTCGGAAAATATCTATTCGTGGATACTGCGGGTATAAGAAAGAAACAGCGTATATCGAGAAGAATCGAGATATACAGCGTGCTTTCTGCCATAAAGAGTATCGAGCGGGCAGATGTGGTGCTCATCGTTATTGACGGCACGACCGGAATAACAACACAGGATGAGAAGATTGCAGGGCTCGTTGAAGAAAGGGGTAAGGCATGCTGTGTGGTGGTGAACAAGTGGGATGTGGTGGACAAAGACCACCGCGTGGCAGCACGCTACAAAGAGGCAGTCTATGGAAAGATGCCATTTATAAACTATGCACCCGTGTTGTTCGTATCAGCCCTTACAGGAAGGGGAATAAAGAGGATACTTCCCACCATAGATGCCATCTATGAAGAGGCAACGAGAAAGATAAAGACCGGTGAGCTCAACCGCCTTCTAAAGCAGGTGGTCTCTGCCCATCGCCCGCCTGTCTATAGGGGTAAAGAGGTCAAGTTCTACTACATAACCCAGACAGGGGTGCTTCCCGTAAGGTTTACAGCCTTTGTCAACTATCCCGAAGGCATACCCCCTTCTTACAGGCGCTATCTTGTGGGAAGGTTTCGTGAGGGGCTTAAGTTAACGAGTGTGCCCATAAGGTTTTCCTTCCGCAGGAGACACTGAAGTCTTATATTTTTTAATTGTAAAACTTCTTGATATATGAGAAAATTACCTTTATAAATCTATAAAACTCTCTTACAGGAGAATAGATAAGGATGAAGAATCAGATATATAAAAATATAGCCATGTGGATAATCATAATAGCAACGGTTATCCTCATGTTCAACCTTCTGAACTACAAGGAGGCAACCCCTCGTGAGGAGATAGACTATACTGCCTTCCTTGAGGCACTTGACGAGAACAGGATTACAGAGGTCGTTATACATGGGCCTGCAATAAAGGGAAAGTTTAAGGACGGCTCACTGTTTACCACCTATGCCCCTGACGATCCAGAGCTTGTTTCCAAGCTCAAGGAGAAACAGATAAGGATAATGGTTGAGCCACAGACCGAAAGCCCCGGCTGGGGCACCATACTGGTCTCGTGGTTGCCCATGATACTGTTCATAGCTCTGTGGATATTCTTCATGCGACAGATGCAGGGCGGAGGGGGCAAGGCAATGAGTTTCGGCAAGGCGAGGGCAAAACTTCTTACCGAAAGCCAGCACACCGTAACATTCAAAGATGTGGCAGGTGTGGACGAGGCGAAGGAAGAGGTAAAGGAGATTATAGACTTTCTTAAGGACCCGAAAAAGTTCACCAAACTCGGCGGAAGAATACCCAAGGGAGTGCTTCTTGTGGGTCCTCCCGGAACGGGTAAGACTCTTCTTGCAAAGGCTATTGCAGGGGAGGCAGGGGTGCCCTTTTTCAGCATTTCTGGAAGCGACTTTGTGGAGATGTTCGTTGGTGTGGGAGCCTCAAGGGT
>DRQE01000119.1 GCA_011371515.1 Deltaproteobacteria bacterium | reverse complement strand
TCCGCCGATGGATACCGTTATACCCTCTGGCTCCTCCTCTCTTATAAAGAGCGTTAGGGCTGCCGTTGTCTCAAAGTTTGGCCTCTGCTGGCTTGTAACGTCTGCCTTTTCAAGATCCACAAGGGTCGAGGCATCTATATCTATGTTATAGAAGCCTGCTGCTATGGATTCTTTTATGAGCTCCTTAAGTGCCCTTATCTCTGCATTCTTGTCTTTCTCATAGTTTGCAAGTTTTACCTGATAGTGGTCTCCCTGCAGAAACACTGGCCCATGCCAGCCCTCCCGTATAGCTGCTGCGGTTATAACGGTTGCGTATTCCTCAGGGCTTTGCCCTGTGTAGCCTATCTCACTTCTTGCTATCTCAAATATGAATGCACCTGCGTTGAGCTTCCTTGCGGTTCTAAAGACTGCCCTTGCCACATCATATGTGAGCCCCCTTATGTTTATGGCAGGCACGGTGAAGCCCTCGTAGACGCCCTTGCCCATCTTCTCGTAGAGGTTGTGTATAGAGGCATGCCTTATGCCGAGTTTATCGGCACATACCTTTATAACGGAACGCGCCTCTTTCCTGCACTCTTCGTCGCCAAAGACGGCAGTATAAACTACCCTTTCCACAAGCTCTCCCTTCAAGCCCCCTGCATCAACAACCTCTACCCTGTCCCCATCTTTTTTAACCACTCCATTGAGTGCATCGTAAAGTTCACCAGTGTTTTTAAACTCCATCACCTCTTCTCCTCTTTTTAAGTTTTGTAATACCCTTTATAAAGCCTTTGTGGAGATACCCCTGCATAATAGAGCAGAAGGTACAGCCAGTTCCTAATGGTTGTAAACACATAGCCCCTTTTCTGCCACCTTCTCGGAGATGTGAGAACCCTCTTTTCGAGAACCACCACCCTGCCGAACCGTCTTATCCTTCTTATAAGGTCCACATCCTCCAGAAGTGGTAGCCTCCTGAATCCACCAGCCCTTCTAAATATATCGGCTCTTACAAATATGGCTTGATCTCCATATATAAGCCCCAAAAGAGACGCCCTCAATGCCACCCCCTTTTCTATGATTCTGGCCCAAGGGCTTCTGGAATTTATTGAAAGCCCGAATCCTCCTGCCACCACACTTCCATCCTTCAGGGCATCTTTGACAGCATAGTACCAGCCTTCTGGAAGAAGGGTGTCGGCATGGAGAAAGAGGAATACATCTGCCTTCCCACAGAGCTCTGCGGCTCTGTCCATCTGGGCACCCCTTCCTTGCTCTGTCTGTATCGCCCTTACGCCCAAACTTTTGACAATCTTAAGGGTTCTGTCCCTGCTTCCTCCGTCCGCAACTACAATGTCAACCACATCTCTGCTTGTACCGGCAAAGACAGATTCGATAGTTTCTACAAGGCACCTTTCTTCGTTCAGTGTGGGTATTATTACGGTTATTCTAACCACGGGCACTAATGAGATATACCCCGTGTAAGTATAAGCTCTATAAGGTTGATGAGTTCATACATGTTGAATGGTTTCGTTATACTTGGCAGGTTCTTCTCTTTTATAAACTCCTTCACATCACCGCTTATGACATCACCTGTTATAAGTATAAACCTTCGTCTGAGCCTTGGAAACTCTTCAGCCACCTTTTTGTAGAACTCTTTTCCATCCATACCCGGCATCTTGATGTCTGCAATTATGAGGGAGAACTCTTCTCCCTTCTTGAGCATCATAAAACCATCGTAGCCATCCCTTGCCGTTTCCACAGAGAAGCCCTGTTTGGTCAGCATGTCTGAAAGTGCCTCTCTTATGCTCGCCTCGTCGTCAACCACAAGTATTCGCAGGTTCTTCCTGCTCTGTTCAGAAATCATACCCTGAGGTTCAATGTATATGCTCTGCTCATGGGTCTCAGACTTTTCAACAACCGGCAAAGTTATTGTTACAACCGCCCCACCTTCCTCGTGATTCTTAATATATATACTTCCGCCATGCTCCTTTATAATACCGTAACTTATGGAAAGCCCCAGCCCTGTACCCTTTCCGCTTTCTTTCGTGGTGAAGAATGGGTCAAAAACCTTCTCTATTATATCCTGCGGCACACCGGGTCCCGTATCCCTGAAGGTTATCTCTATCATTCGGTTTCTGCCTGTTCTGGTGGATATATAAATTGTGCCAGACTGTGCTTCTGATAGTATAGCATCAACCGAGTTGTTTATAAGGTTTATGAATACCTGCTGAAGCTGATAGAAGTCCACCATCGTGCCGGGAAGGCTGGGGTCGAACTCTGTTACGATATTTATGTTGCTCGTCTTTAGGGAATACTCCCTGAGGGAGAGCACATCCTTAAGCACCTCGTTTATGTTGTGGTATCCCCTTTCAGGTTTTCTTGCCCGTGCAAAGGTAAGAAGCTTCTGCACTATCTTGGTTGTCCTTATGGCTTCACGATATATCTTCTGCAGTTTATCTCTCACATCTTTTATGCTCTTGTCGTCTGGCATATCCATTATGAGCTGGCAGAACCCCGTTATACCCATAAGGGGGTTGTTTATCTCGTGAGCTATACCTGCAACGAGTTTTCCAAGGCTCGACATCTTTTCAGAATGCAGAAGCTGGCTTTTTAGCATCTTCTCCTTCGTAATGTCCCTTGCAACATGGACGGCTGCCATCACCTCTCCTTTCTCGTCAAACAGGGGGAATGTGGTAACATTGTATGTGCCTCCCAGATTGGGATCATCCATCTCATAGGATACTATCTTTCCTTTTCGGAAGACCTCGGGACGAGGGCACAGTATAGACTTATCACATCTGGAAGCACATATATCATCGCACTTCTTTCCTATAAGTTCCTGTGGTTCTGCATTGAATCTTCTGGCAAGGGCCTTGTTCGCCTTGAGTATCACGCCATTTTTATCGTGTATGGCTATAAGGTCCTGTATGGCATCGAACGTTGCAACCCACTCACGCTGGCTCTTTCGTATGGTATTGATAAGGTTTATACTCTCTTTATCCCTTTTCTCTATTATGTCGAGCATCTGGTTGAAATAGCTTGCAAGCTCTCCTATCTCGTCAGGGGCGTTAATCTTAACCCTCTCTTTCGTTTCGCCACCTTTCTTTATTATATTCTTCATAACATTTATGGTGGCTTTAATGGGATTCACGATACTTCTTTTTATAAAGAATGCCAGAAGAAAGCCCACTATAGTTATGCTGAATACTCCTGCAAAAAATGAGAATTTTCTGTGTTTTGCAAGTGTGGCGTATATATCCTCGAGCGAGGTGGTGACCATCAGTATACCTCTTGCCTCTTCCTCTGTGTGGCAGGAGAAACACTCCTTCTTGGCATATATGGGCTGAAGGTATGTAAAAGACACACCGTCTTCTTCTACATAATAGATTGGCTCTCTATTCCAGTCTTTTCTAAAAAGCTCCATGGCTTTTTTGAAGGACTTATCGTTTATGCCTTCTGCCACATTGTTCTTTACATCGGGATGGTCTTTCAGCCATTCGGGTAGCACAAACCCTATCTTGTTCTTAACATTTATTATAGTCTTTTTGTCCATGAAGGCGGCCTCGGTGCCGTTGTTTCTTATAAGCTGCAGCCTTTTGAGTTTTTCCTGTTGCCTGAGAGTATCTACAAGATACCGTGCAATATCTGCCCTGCCCTCCATCATGTCAACATATATGGCAGACATTACTATCTCTGCTATCGTCTCGCTCGTTCTCACCCTTTCAGCCATGAGCTTTTTCTTCTCGCTCACATAGTTCCACTCCAGAGCTATCACTATCAGGACGATAAAGACCAGAAGGACTATTATGAGCGTCCTTGTGTATAAAGATAACCCTTTCATTTT
>DRQE01000118.1 GCA_011371515.1 Deltaproteobacteria bacterium | reverse complement strand
GAAAGTGAAAAGATACTGGGCACCATACACATAGCCCTTGGCGACAACTCCACCTTTGGAGGCACAGTTAAGGTGCCCTTCCATCAGGACTTCGTCTTCTTTGAGCCCACCGTAGAGCTTGAAGGCGAGGGGGAGAAAAGAGTTTTGCTTAAAGATGGTAGACTTATGGTGGGGGGATGAGAAAGGAGGGCTCAGCAGACAGGGAGTTGTCCTTTATGAGGGCTATCTTTTTAAAGGCAGCACCACTTTAAAGGTTGTGCCCTTACCAAGCTCACTTTCCACCTCTATGCTGCCCCTGTGGGCATCTATTATGGTCTTTACTATGGAGAGCCCGAGCCCTGTTCCACTTACACCACGGCTTTCTTCCACGCGGTAGAACCGCTCGAATATGCGTCCCACTTTGTCCTGCGGTATGCCAATGCCCGTATCTCTGACAGTTATGACTGCCCTGCCATCGGCACTTCTTACGGATACATCCACCCTTCCACCAGTTCTATTGTACTTTATGGCGTTGTCTACGATGTTCTTTATCGCCTCGCTCAGACGCTCTCTGTCAGCCCGGATCGTAACCCTCTGGCCATCAAGGTTTATGGTTATACCATTGTCTGTGGCAGAGGGCTCAAGAAGCCTTATCACATCGGTTGTAAGGCTGTAGAGCTCTACATCTTCGAACTTTAAAGAGGAGACCTTGCTCTCAAGCCTTGATACCTCGAGCACACGGGTTATAAGCTCTGAAAGTTTTTCGGTTGCGCGTTTTATCTTGAGCAGAGCCTCTTCGTATTCAGCGGCACTTCTCTTTCTGGAAAGGGTTACATCGCACACACTCTTTATCACAGCCGTTGGTGTGCGCAGCTCATGGGAGGCATCTGTGAAGAAGCGTTTTTGTCGTTCGAAGGACTCCTCAAGGCGTGAGAGCATGGTGTTGAAACTTTTTGCAAGGCCGCGAAGCTCGGAGCAAGGTGTTTCCTCTATCCGTTCGTTCAGGTTGCGCTCTGTTATGGTGCCTATCTTATGCGAGAATCTTTCCAGTGGCTTCAAAGACCAGACGGTTATGAAGAGCACACCAAGCCCTGAGATTATGAACACCGCAGGGAAGACCACAAGCAGGGTGTTTCTGAAAAGCCTTAAAAGCTCTTCTGCCTCTTCGAGGCTTTCTGCTGCCTCAACGATTACCAGCCCACCAGCTGGAAGCCTGAAGGACTGGGCAAGAAGCCTCAAAGGTTCTCCGCGGGGTCCCTTTATGGTGGTATAGAGTGGTTCAAAGCCCGTCTTTTTAACGACCGGTAGAGTGGCATCTGGTATGGAAAGTGAAGGAGAACGGGCGATAATCCTTCCATCTGGCAGGACCACCTGATAATAATGGCCCGAAAGGGATACCGAATAGTCACCAACAGCAGCCTCTGAAAGCTCAAGCTCAAAGCCCTCTTCCTCTGTCTCGAGTAGCCCTGCTATAAGCTGCACCTCAGAGTGCAGATGGTTGTCTATGGAGCCTATCACTATGCCCTCAAGTTTGTTGTAGAGGAAAAAGCCAAGCCCTGTGAGCACCACAAAGAATGCCGAAAGAAAGAGCGCAAGAAGCCTGCCCTTTATGGAAGAAAGTATTGGGCTCATCTGTCTGGCTCCTTCAGTATGTAGCCCGTCCCCCGCACAGTATGGAGCAGTTTGTTCTTAAACCCCCTGTCTATCTTTTTGCGAAGGTAGTTTATGTAGACATCCACTATATTGGAGTCTCTGTCGAAGGATTCATCGTATATGTGCTCTGTTATCTCTGTGCGGCTTACAACGGTATTCTTTCTGTAGGCAAGGTATTCAAGAATAGAGTATTCCCTTGCAGAGAGCTTTATGGGCTTGCCAGAGCGTTTTACCTCATGGCTTGCCGTGTTTATCTCAAGGTCATTGATGCGTATAACAGCCTCTTTCACCTCTGCCGTGCGCCTCAGAAGCGAGCGTATGCGGGCAACGAGCTCTGCAAACTCGAAGGGCTTTGTAAGGTAGTCGTCTGCCCCTGTATCGAGCCCCTTTATTTTGTCAGATAGGGCATCCCTTGCGGTAAGAAGCAGCACAGGGGTTTTAACCCCTTTGGAGCGTATGTTTTTGAGTATGGCAAGACCATCCATGTGAGGAAGCATTATGTCCAGTATTATAAGGTCTGCCGGATAGTTCTCTGCCATGTAGAGGCCCTCCTCTCCGTCGTAGGCTACATCCACGCTATAGCCTTCTTCCTCGAGGCCCTTCTTTATGGTTTCGGCAAGCTCTCTTTCGTCCTCTACCAGCACTATGCGCATGGCAAGATTATAGCCCCAATTCGTCCTTCTTGAAATACTTTTTACCATGTATCATGGAGCCCAGAAGTCCTCCCCTGTCGAAAAGGTGATGGGCAATAAGGCCTGTCATGTGTGCAATGAAGAAGAAGATAACAAACCACAGGCCGAATTCGTGTATCTCCTCTATAGCCTCTTCGAGTTCTTCAAGGGTGTGTTCATCAAAGCCTGCTGTAAGAAGGCTTGCAGGAAACATATTGAACTCAATGCCAGCAAGAAAAAGCCCAGTGAGTGCCTGCACAACGAGGACAATGAATAGAGCTATATAGAAGAGTGAGGCAAGCGGGTTGTGCCCTATGTGCACAGGGGCTTTGCCACGAAACCCTGAGAGATACCACTTTATGTTCTCCACAATGGCGCGGCGTTTTTCCTGTGTGAAGGGAAGCATGTCAGACCAGCGTGCATAACGATTGCCCACAAAGCCCCACAGTATCCGAAGTGTGAGGGTTATGGCAAAGATTCTGCCCACCTGTGCGTGTGTGCTCTTTAGCCAGTCCTCGGTGGCTTCACCGAAGCCAAGCTCTTCGACTGCCTCAGCACCAAGGATCAGTATAACAAGGCTTATTATAAGGATGGCATTGAGCCAGTGGAGAACCCTTGTCTGCCAGTCCCATACCTCTATTGCCACAAGCTCTTCTTTTTTGCTGGTTGTTGGTTTCATCTTTTCATCCCTCCCTTTCGGAGCAGGTAGTCAGGCGGGGGCTTGTTTTTGCTACCCAAGCCCCCGTCGTTATTATTAATCGTCATCCTCGTCTTCGTAGTAGCGCTTGGCAACTTCTTTTTTGCTTATTTCACCGGTGGCTGCATCTATGTAGAGTTCTGTAAGTGTGCCGTCTGTTTTTCTTATCTTCACCTCGTATCTACCCCTTTCGTACTCTGCCTTTAGGACCTCTGCGGGCACAGCCTTTTTTGCAGCACTTATTGCCTCATCGAGGGATATGCGTTTGCCCTTGCTGCGCACAATCTTGCCTGTTTCAGCATCTATGTAGAGCTTTACCCTCTTTCCATCGGGCGTGAGGAGTTTTACCTCGTAAAGTCCCCTTTCGCGCTCTGCCTTTATCACATCACCCTGCACATGTTCTTTGGCTATCTTTGTTGCCTCTTCAAGGGTTATAGCCTTCTTTGCGGCAAATGCCGGTGCGATAGATAGGGTGAGCGCTGCTACAATTATGGCTGTAAGGATTGTTCTATTCATCTTTCCGTACCTCCTTTTTGTTTTTGCCCTTCAGAGGGCTTATGTTTTTTAGGGGTCAACCCCTTTCTACAGCCTCATTATAAAAAAGGAAAGATTAAAGGAAGATTAGAGGAAAGCCCTATGGAATTATTTCTTGCCGTATAAAAGGCGTGGTAGATGGGCGCTATTTACGGTTGTAGTAGCCCTTACTATGAAACAGTAGAAGGATAGCCTTTAAAAGCTGTGGGCTCTAAAGGTGGGGCATTTTGGGGCAGGAACGACCATACCGAAGTATCAGCCCCGCATTGAGGCAGAGAAGACAGCGGTTTATCTAAAAAAGCAATTTTATTCTGACAGATACTTAAATTTGCTAAAAGAGATTCCAGAGACTATACAGAATCATGACGACAGAATACTCGGAGAGGTAAACGGACGGGACAGGATTTATTACATCAGAGAGTTCAGAGCAGG
>DRQE01000117.1 GCA_011371515.1 Deltaproteobacteria bacterium | reverse complement strand
CTCATAAAGAGGATAAAAGAAGACAAACTATGAGCCCGAAGGCCCCGCTCATACTGGTCGTTGATGACGAGGTTGACATACTAACACTTCTTGAGTACAACCTTGAAAGGTCTGGCTTCAGGGTTATAAAGGCAAAGGATGGCCCAGAGGCAATAGAGCTGGCAACAGAGAGTATGCCAGACCTTATAGTGCTCGACATAATGCTACCAGACATGGAGGGTACAGAGGTTCTTAAAAGGCTCAAACAGTCTGACCAGACATGCCATATACCGGTTATAATGCTTACAGCAAAGGGTGAAGAGGTGGACAGAATCGTGGGCTTCGAGCTCGGTGCCGAAGACTACATAACAAAACCCTTCAGCCCAAGGGAACTCATCCTCAGGATAAAGACCATCCTTAAAAGACTCTCCTCAGCAACCGTACCCAAAGGGGATAACCTTTTGGTAAGGGGTGAGCTCACCATAGACAGAGGCAGAAGAAAGGTCTGGATAAAGGGCAAAGAGGTGGAGCTTACCACCACAGAGTTCGAGCTCCTTACAGCCCTCGTATCTGCAAGTGGCAGGGTGCTTACAAGGGACATGCTCCTTGAGAAGATATGGAAAGAAGCCTATGTTACCCCAAGAACCGTGGATACCCACATAAGAAGGCTCAGGTCCAAGCTGGGGGATGCGGGCAGCTACATAGAGACCGTAAGGGGCGTTGGCTATCGCTTCGAGACACAGTAAGGGTATGGACGAGATAGCGATACTCAAAGCAATAGTCAGGGAGATGCAGAAGGGGGTTCTGGTGCTCGATAAGGATGGCACCATACTCTATGCAAACCCCTTCTTTATGAGAAACTATGCACCCCATGTGGAGGTAAGGGGAAGCAGTATAGATGGTCTTGTTGATAGTGTGCCCCTTGTCGGCGCCATTGCAGAGGTGCTCAAAAAAAGAAAGACCACAGGCACAGAGAGTATTGAGATAAACGACAGGGACAGGTTCTTTAAGATACGCACCGTGGGGCTTCAGGACACAGAGTCGAACCTTATTGTATTCATAGAGGACATAACAGAGGAGAAAAGAGTTGAGGCAATAAAGAAGGACTTTGTTGCAAATGTATCCCATGAGCTGCGCACCCCACTTGCAAGTATAAAGGGCTATGCAGAGACCCTTCTCGATGGGGGTCTTGAGGACAGGGACAAGCTCAAAGAGTTCCTGCGCATAATAGACAAGCACGCAACAAGGATGTCCCGACTCATAGAGGATCTTCTCATCCTTTCCCGCCTTGAGTCCCATGATGTACCCATGGAACAGGAGCCTATAGATATCTACAAACTCATAGCCTCCATAACAGAGGGCTTCAAAAAACATGCCCAAGACAAGGGCATAACCCTTTCGATAAAGAAGAACGGCAGGGTGCCCGATGTCCTTGGCGACAGGGTTAGACTCGAGCAGGTCATGGTGAACCTTCTGGACAATGCCATAAAGTACACACCGCAGGGCGGAAAGGTGGATGTGATTGTAAGATATCAAGACGGTGAGGTCAGGGTGGATGTGAAGGATACGGGCATAGGCATACCGCCCGAGGACATGCCCAGAATATTCGAGCGGTTCTACCGTGTTGACAAGGCAAGAAGCCGTGAGCTCGGTGGCACGGGCCTTGGGCTCGCCATAGTAAAACACATAGTGCAGGGCCTTAACGGAAAGGTGTGGGTGGAAAGTGTGCCCTCAAAAGGCTCTACCTTCAGCTTCACTTTGAAACCCGCCCGCTGATCCCCTTTACTCACCTGTGCAGCCCGCAGGTGGTTTGTGATATAATCAGGGGGATTAATCCTGTAGACTATATCCTTATTTTTTTATGGCTGTAATAGAGGTAAGAGAGCTTGTAAAAAACTACAACGGTGTGGAAGCAGTAAGGGGGGTCTCTTTCGAGGTGGAAGAGGGCGAGACCTTCGGCTTCCTTGGACCCAACGGTGCAGGAAAGACCACCACCATAAACATCCTATGCACCCTACTCGTGCAGACATCAGGGGTGGCAAGGGTCAATGGGTTCGATTGCCTGAAGGAGCCCGCAAAGGTGCGCTCATCCATAGGGCTTGTCTTTCAGGAGATAACCCTTGACAACGAGCTCACCGCCCTTGAGAACCTTAAGTTCCACGGCTACCTTTACAACATGGAGAAAAGACTCCTTGAAAGACGCATAGAGGAGATACTCCATGTGGTGGGTCTTTGGGAAAGAAGAAATGACTTTGTAAAGAGTTTTTCAGGTGGTATGAAGCGAAGGCTTGAGATAGCAAGGGGGCTTCTGCACAGGCCAAAGGTTCTCTTCCTCGACGAACCAACCCTCGGGCTCGACCCCCAGACAAGGAGCAATGTGTGGCAGTTTATAGAGGAACTTAAAGGAAAAGAGGGCAACACAGTCTTTATGACCACCCACTACATGGACGAGGCAGAGGTGTGCGACCGTATAGCCATAATAGACGGTGGAAGGATTATAGCCTGTGGCACACCTGAAGAGCTTAAAAGCTCCATAAAGGGCGATACGGTATACCTTAAGACCTCTGACGATGAAAAGACGATGGAAGAGCTTTCGAGAAAGTTCCATATAGAGGCAAAAAGGCTTAAAGACGGGGTGGCATTCATCGTCGACAGGGCAGAGAGTTTCATACCAAAACTCTTCGAGGCACTCTCAACGGAGATACAGGCGGTAAACATAAAAAGACCAAGCCTTGACGATGTATTCTTGCATCTTACAGGAAGGGAGATAAGGTAGGCAATGAGCTGGCGGGCGGTCTATGTGATAGTGCTCAGAGAGTTTAAACGGTT
>DRQE01000116.1 GCA_011371515.1 Deltaproteobacteria bacterium | reverse complement strand
TGCCCTTGGTGGTGCGCTGGGGACACTTGCCGTCATTACGAAAAACGAGATACTGCTGCTGCTCGTTGGTGGGGTGTTCGTTGTGGAGACCCTTTCGGTCATATTTCAGGTGCTCTCTTTCAGGCTCAGAGGGAAGAGGGTCTTTGCCATGGCTCCAATACACCATCACTTTGAACTTAAAGGATGGCCCGAACCAAAGATAATAGTCAGGTTCTGGATAATATCACTGATACTGTCACTCATAGCAATAAGCACACTTAAACTGAGATGATGATAAAAGAAAGGATACTGCTTACAGGCAAAAAGATAGTGGTCGTCGGGCTTGGGGTTACAGGCACCTACGCAGCAAGGTTTCTTGCAAGGTGTGGGGCAGAGGTCGTGGCAACAGACCTCAAGCCTGCCTCACAGATAGAAGGCAGAGATGAGCTCGAAGAGGCAGGTGTGAAGCTCGTAGCAGGTGGATACGGCGAGGAACTCTTCAGAGGTGCAGACCTCGTTGTGGTAAGCCCCGGTGTTAGAACAGATACAGCTCTTTTTAGCCTCATAAGGACACACACAGAGGTTGTAAGCGATGTGGAACTTGTTGCAAGGTTTGCAGATGTACCCATAATAGCGGTTACAGGTACAAACGGCAAGACCACCACAACGAGCCTTGTAAAAGAGATACTTACTCGCAGAGGGATGAGGCTTTTTACGGGTGGAAACATAGGGGTGCCGGCTCTTAAGTTCTTCGAGGAAGACTATGAGCTCTGCCTTTTTGAGTTGAGCAGTTTCCAGCTCGAAAACATAAGCACCTTAAGGCCAACGGTCTCTGTGCTTTTGAACATAACAGAAGACCACATGGATAGATACTCCTCTTTCTCTGATTATGTGGATGCAAAGTTCCGCATCTTCATGAACCAGAAAGAGGAAGACCACCTTGTGGTAAACTTTGACGACCCTGTTATAAGAGAAGAACTCGAAAGAAGGAATATCAGAAAGGAGGGGCTTCTTCCCTTCAGCCTTAAAGAGGAATTCTCAGAGGGTGTATTCATTAAAGGTGGCAACATCATCTGCAGATACCTTGGCAGAGAGAGTGTTTACCCAACTGAAGGCATAAAGTTAGAGGGCATACACAACCTTGAGAACATAATGGCAGCCATAGGGGTGGCAGCCGTGCTCGGTGTGGATGAAGAGACGATAAAGGCAGGCATATATGCCTTCAGGGGGCTTCCTCACAGGATGGAATTTGTGAGGGAACTTGAGGGGGTGCGTTACATAAACGACTCAAAGTCCACAAACACAGGCTCCCTTAAAAGAGCCCTCGAGGGGTTTGCAGGTGATGGAAGAAGGGTTGTGCTCATTGCCGGTGGAAAGGACAAGGGGATGGACTTTTCTGTGTTGAAAGGTGTGGTCAATTCAAGGGTCAAGGCTTTAGTCCTCATAGGTGAGGCAAAGGAGAAGTTCAAGGAGGCGGGTTTCAATGTTAAGTGCCTCGGGGCAGAAGACCTCGAGGAGGCTGTCCTCATGGCAAGAGAGGAGGCAGCAGCCGGTGATACAGTGCTTTTAAGTCCGGGTTGTGCCAGTTTCGATATGTTCAGGGATTTTGAACACAGGGGTAACTGTTTCAAAGAGATAGTAAGAGGGCTTTGATGCTTAAACGCAATGCAGATAGAATCCTCATAGTCTCGGTGCTCCTGCTGGTGGCACTTGGGGTGGTCATGGTCTATTCCACAAGTTTCATGGTCGCCCTTGAAAAGTATGGCGATAAGTATTTCTTCGTAAAGAAACACATTGTCTACACCCTTATGGGCTTTGCAGCATTCTTTGTGGCATTGAAGCTACCCTACAGGGTCTATCGCACTCTTGCCCCTGTACTCTTTGTGGTGGCGGTGGTGCTTCTTTTTCTCATATTCGTTCCGGGGGTGGGACACAAGGTTGGTGGGGCAAGAAGGTGGATAGACGCAGGGCTTATAAGGTTTCAGCCATCTGAGGTGGCAAAACTTAGCATGGTTGTCTTTATGGCATACCTTCTGGAGAAGAAGAAAGATAAGATAAAGGACTTCTATTCGGGCTTTCTGCCCTGTGTGGTGCTACCGGCAATACCCATAGGGCTCGTGATGGCAGAGCCGGATTTCGGCACCTCCGTTACCATGGCAATGCTTCTTCTCTTCATGGCATTCATCGGTGGGGTGAGGGCAAGCTACATTGGCGGGCTTGTTGTGGCAAGTCTGCCTGTGGTCTATGTGGTAATAACCAGCTTCGATTACATGACAAGAAGGATTGTTGCATTTCTCGATCCATGGAAGGATCCGGGTGGAGCAGGTTTTCAAATAATACAGTCCTTTCTTGCCTTTGGTTCAGGCGGGCTTTCTGGCGTTGGACTTGGTGAGGGCAGGCTAAAGCTATTCTATCTTCCAGAGGCGCATACAGACTTCATATTCTCCATAATAGGCGAAGAGCTGGGCCTTATAGGTGTTACAGCGGTGATTGTGCTTTATGGGGGGATACTTCTCAGCGGTATGGTTATAGCAAAAAATTCGAAAGAGCTTTTCGGCACATACCTTGCAGCAGGTATTACCCTTATGCTCACACTTCAGGCGCTTATAAACATGGCTGTGGTTCTTGGGATGTTGCCGCCAAAGGGGCTTCCGCTGCCATTTTTGAGCTATGGGGGGACATCCCTCATGGTAAGCCTTGCAGCGGTGGGAATATTGCTCAACATATACGCGGCAGAGGGGGATAGATGAGGATAGTAATAGCAGGTGGAGGAACTGGGGGACACATATTCCCCGGTATTGCCATAGCAGAGGAGCTTAAAAGAAGAGATAGCTCCGTAGAGGTGATATTCATAGGTAGCCCCCGTGGGCTCGACAGGGATATTCTGCCCTCTTATGGGTTCAGGTTCGAATCCATAGAGGTGGAGCCTATAAGAAAAAGGAAGGGCAGAACAAGGGTTAACGCAATACTCAAGGCATGGAGGGCAACTCTTTCTGCAATGAGGCTTCTTAAGAAGATAGCCCCTGCTGGAGTCATAGGCACAGGGGGGTATTCATCAGGGCCTGTGGTGATGGCAGCAAAGCTTCTTGGTATAAGAACAGCCATACTGGAACAGAACGCCCTGCCCGGGCTTACAAACAGGATTCTCGCAAGGTTCGTTGACAGAATCTATACAGGCTTCGAGGAGACAGCCCGTTACATGCCACGGCGCAAGATTCTATTTACAGGAAACCCCATAAGGAAGAACATACTGGACATAAGAAAAGATCCCTTCCAGAGAAACGGAAGGTTCTACCTTCTGGTGTTTGGCGGAAGTCAGGGGGCAAAGGTGGTAAATGCGGCATTCCTCGATAGCCTTGAGTACATGACAGACATACTGCCCTACATACAGATAATCCACCAGACGGGCAAAGAGGGCTTCGAGGAGGTAAAGAAGGCTTATCAGCGCAAGGGCTTGAAGGTGGAACTGTATCCATTCATAGAGAACATGGCAGATGTATACCGAAGGGCAGACCTTATAATCTGTAGAGCAGGCGCTATGAGTGTTACAGAGCTTTCGGTGCTTGGCATACCGTCCATACTGATACCCTATCCGTTCTCGGCAGACAGACATCAGGAGTACAATGCAAGAGCACTTGTCGAAAGGGGCGGGGCGGTTATGTTAAGGCAGGATGAACTCACGGGCAACAGCCTTGCAGAAAGGATAAAGAGGTTTTTCGAAAAACGAGAAGAGCTCGAGAGGATGAAAAAGAGCCTTGGCACTGTGGCAAAGCCCTCGGCAACAGAAGCCCTTGTGGACGACTACCTCGAGCTTATAAGGAAAGGATAGGCGGATGTTTAGAGGAAGAATAAAGAACATACACTTTGTAGGTATTGGTGGCAGCGGGATGAGTGGCATTGCAGAGGTGCTGCTCAATATGGGCTACAGGGTTACAGGCTCTGACCTTAGAAAGAGCAAGGTTACAGAGAGGCTTGCCTCACTGGGTGCCCTTGTATACGAGGGACACGCAAGAGGCAACATAAAAGAGGCAGACTGTGTGGTCTATTCCTCTGCCGTAAGGATGGACAACCCCGAGCTCGAAGAGGCGAGAAGGCTCGGCATACCCATAATCCCGAGGGCAGAGATGCTCTCAGAGCTTATGCGCATGAAGTACGGTATTGCCATTGCAGGCACACACGGTAAGACCACGACCACCTCGATGGTGGCAAGCATACTCTCTGCTGCAGGGCTTGACCCAACGGTTGTCATAGGCGGAAGGCTTCTTTCAACAGGCTCTAACGCAAGACTTGGTGGCGGAGAGTTCCTCGTTGCAGAGGCGGACGAAAGCGATGGCTCTTTCCTAAAACTCTCGCCGGTGCTCTCTGTGATAACCAACATAGACAGGGAACATATGGAGCACTACAGGGATATGGATGAGGTCAAAAGGGCATATGTGGAGTTTGCAAACAGGGTGCCCTTCTACGGATGCACACTGCTTTACTTCGATCACCCTGTAATACAGGATATACTTCCACAGGTAAAGAGAAGATATCGCACCTACGGGCTTTCACCACAGGCAGATATACACGCAACAGCAGTGGAACAGAAAAGGGGTAGAACCAGATTCGATGTTGTGGCAGAAGAGGAGTTGCTCGGAAGGGTAGAGATAGGGCTTCCCGGTGAACACAATGTGTGCAATGCCCTTGCAGCCGTTGGCATAGCCCTTGAGCTTGAAATAGATAAAGAGAAGATAGTCGAAGGGCTCCGTAGCTTTAGAGGTGTTGAAAGAAGGTTTCAGATAAAGGCAGATATAGGGGGTGTGCTTGTGGTGGACGATTACGGGCATCATCCTGTAGAGATAAGGGCTGTGCTTGGAGCAATAAAGAAGAACTGGCAGAGAAGGACCGTTGCAGTCTTTCAGCCCCACAGGTATTCCAGAACGAGGGATCTCTTTATGGACTTTGTCCATGCCTTCTCGGATGCCGATGTGGTGGTACTTACCGAGATATATCCAGCAGGCGAGGAACCCATAGAGGGGGTAAGCTCAAAGGCACTGTATGAGGCGATGAAGGAGGCGGGCTACAGAAACATCCATTACATAGAGAGGTCGAAGGATGTAGCCCTGTTTCTTGAATCAGCGGTGAGAAGGGGAGACATGGTGATAACCCTCGGGGCGGGGGATATATGGCAGGCAGGGGAAAGATTCATAAGGCTTCTTGAAAAAAGGAATTCAGTAGCAACAGGTTGAAAGACATTATGGCAGAGCAGTACAAACTTCTATTTGTCGAGAGTTTCAAGGGCAGGGTGCTATTCAATGTGCCCATGAAGGAATATACCACATTGAGAATTGGTGGGCCTGCTGATGTTATGGCATTTCCAAAAGACGAGGCAGACCTTAAACACCTTCTATCCTTTGCAGGCGCAAAGGGGTTCAAGGTCTATGTGATAGGGGCAGGCTCGAACATACTGGTAAGAGATGGTGGTATAAGGGGCATAGTGGTGAACATAACAGAGGGATTTACCGATATAAGCTGGCTCGACGATGAAAGGGCAGTGGTGGGGGCAGGAGTGAGGCTTTCTACACTTTGCAGAGAGTGTGCAGAAAGAGGGTTAAGTGGCATTGAGTTTGCAGCAGGAATTCCAGCAACAGTTGGTGGAGCCGTATACATGAACGCAGGTGCCTATGGTTCGGAGATGAAGGATGTTGTGGAAGGCGTAGAGGTGATAGGCCGCAGGGGCAAGAAGGGCTTCATCCCAAAGGCAGATATTGGGTTTGCCTACAGGCATACGGAACTTCCTGAAGATGCGGTAATAGTGAATGTGCACATGAAGTTCAGAAGGGCTGACAGAAAAGCCATAGAGGAGAAGATGAAAGAGTTCAGAAAAAGGCGTGATAAGACAACACCCATAGGGCTTCCCAGTGCGGGCTCCATATTTAAAAATCCTGAAGGGGTGGCGGCAGGCAAACTCATAGAAGAGGCAGGCCTTAAAGGAGTAAGCTCTGGAGATGCAAAGATTTCAGAGGTGCATGCAAATTACATAGTCAACACAGGCAATGCCCGTGCCACAGATGTGCTCAACCTTATAGCCCTCATGAGGGACAGGGTCTTTGCAAAAACGGGCATCATGCTTGAGCCGGAAATAAAGGTTATAGGCGAAAGTTTGACAAGATGATAAGGCAGGATATAGAGGAGAAAAGAGAGTATTTCATAAACAAGACCATAGGCGTGCTGATGGGCGGACTCTCGGAGGAAAGAGAGATTTCCATAAAAAGCGGGCTTTCTGTAAAGAAGGCACTCGATGAGCGAGGCTACAAGGCTGTGGCAATAGATGTGGATAGGGACATAGCAAAAAGACTTATTGAGGAGAAGATAGAGGTGGCATTCGTTGCACTCCACGGCAGATACGGTGAAGATGGCCTAATACAGGGGCTCCTTGAGATGATGCACATACCCTATACAGGCAGTGGAGTGCTCACCAGTGCCATATGTATGAACAAGGTGGCTGCAAAGGTCTTCTTTGAACATCACAGAATCCCCACGCCACCCTATCGTGTGATAAATGATGGCACCCTTGGTGAGCCACCATTTGATCCGCCCCTTATAGTGAAGCCTGCCTCACAGGGCTCAACCATAGGGGTGAGCCTTGTAACAGACAGGCTCTATTACCATGAGGCAGTAAGAGAAGCCCTTGAGCATGATGATACAGTCATAGTGGAACGCTTCATGGAAGGCAGAGAGCTCACCGTTGCCATACTGGGAGATACCATATTCCCTATAGTTGAGATACTGCCGAAGGAGGAAATCTACAACTTCAGGGCAAAGTACATGAAAGGTGAGGCAGACTTCAAGGTGCCAGCCCTTCTTAAGATGGAAGAGGAAGAAGAGATAAAGGCTATTGCCTACAGGGCGTACGCAGGGCTTGGTTGCAGGGGAGGGGCAAGGGTTGACGTAATACTTACATACGACGGAAAGCCCTATGTGCTTGAGGTCAACACAGTGCCGGGAATGACAGAGACGAGCCTTTTCCCCATGGCAGCAGCCTCTGCAGGTGTGGGCTATGCGGCACTGGTCGAAAGTATACTCTTCGATGCAGGGCTTAAAGGATGCTGAAAAGGGGTAGAAGAAGACAGAGAAGAAACAGAAAAAGAGGGACACCTTTTAAGGACAGGCTCATTGTGGCAGGCAGAAAAGCCCTCGGGGTGCTTTCGCCTGTTGTGGTGCTTGTGCTTATACTTGGCGGGGTATGGACAGTCTATGGAGAGCTTCTCAGAACTCCATACCTTGAGATAAAGAAGATAAAGGTGGATGGGTTAAGGCTGGTATCGAAGGAGGCACTGGTGGAAAAGATACTCGCAGAGGGCGAAAAGAACATACTGGCATTCGATGTAAAGAAGGCTACCCTACTCGTTGAAGAAGAGCCTTTTGTAAAGAGTGCGTCCATAAGAAGGATTCTTCCCGACACACTGGAGGTGGTTGTTGAAGAGAGGGTACCTGTTGCCATAGTAAGGCTCGATGGGCTCTATCTTGTTGACGAAAGTGGTGAGCCCTTCAAGAGGTATTCCGTAAAGGATGGCATCTCTCTACCCATTATAACAGGACTTGAAGAACTCGATGAAAGTGGGCTCAGAGATGCCATATCAGGAGTGCTTGGGTTTTTACACATGGTGGCTCTTTCAGGAGAGCTTACCCCTGACAGCCTTTCAGAGGTGCATGTGGACAGGGTTAAGGGTTACACGCTGGTAACCCGCAACGAAGGGGTGAAGATACTTATTGGCAGAGAGGATTTTGAAAAAAAGTTTGTTCGTCTTGCAAGGTTTCTCGAGGCAAGAGGAGGAGATATGACAGGTATAAAGTACATAAACCTTAACGACTACAGAGGGGTGGTTGTAGGACTTGACACCCCTGAAGCCAGTAAGGAAGGGGGGATGGGTTAATGGCGAAGCGAGACAACATAGTGGTGGGGCTTGATGTGGGCACAACAAAGGTATGTGCCGTGGTGGGCGAAGACACAAAGGATGGGCTCGAAATCATAGGTATAGGGACCCATCCATCTACAGGGCTCAGAAAGGGTGTGGTGGTCAATATTGAGAGTACTGTGGACTGCATAAAGAAGGCAATAGAGGATGCAGAACTTATGGCAGGCTGCGAGATAAGTAGAGTCTATGCCGGCATATCGGGCGGACACATACACGGGTTCAACAGCCATGGTGTGATAGCCGTAAAGGACGGAGAAATCACCAGAACCGATATAGACAGGGTCATAGAGGCAGCACAGGCAGTTGCCATACCACCCGACAGAGAGGTTATCCATGTAATTCCGCAGGAATACATCATAGATGATCAGGGAGGTATACACGAGCCCCTTGGGATGAGTGGCGTAAGGCTTGAGGTAAAGGTGCACATAGTGACGGCTGCAGTAACATCGGCACAGAATATAGTAAAGTGTGCCAACAAGGCTGGCCTCGATGTGGCAGACATAGTGCTGCAGCAGATAGCAAGCAGCGAGGCAGTGCTCACACAGGACGAAAGAGACCTTGGAGTGGCACTTATAGACATAGGAGGCGGCACGACAGACATTGCAATATTCCACGGTGGCACCATAAAGTACACCACCGTCATATCTCTCGGAGGAAATCAGGTTACAAACGATATAGCCGTTGGGCTTCGCACCCCCACAACAGAGGCAGAGAAGATAAAGAAGAAACAGGGCTGTGCCATAGCCGACATGGTTGATGACTCGGAGACCTTCGAGGTAAATCCCGTGGGCGGGCACAGGCCAAGGACGGTCTCACGAAGGCTTCTTGCAGAGATAATAGAGCCAAGGATAGAGGAGATGTTCGAGATAATAAAAAGGGAGATACTTAAGTCAGGCTACGAGAGGTTCATATCCTCGGGGCTTGTGCTCACAGGTGGAACCTCTTCCATGCAGGGTATGGTGGAGCTTGCCGAGCAGGTCTTCGGGCTGCCTGTAAGAAGGGGCACGCCCGAGGGGATTACAGGCCTTGTCGATGTGGTTCAGAACCCCATGTATTCCACTGCCGTGGGGCTTGTAAGGTACGGGGTGAAGCACTCCACAGAGACTCGCTTCGGCAGGGATACCAATAATGTATTCTCCAAGATAGTCTACAGAATGAAAGGTTGGGTAAAGGAATTCTTCGGTTAAAACCTTAAACTAAAAAGGAGGGGATGCCATGGTCTTCGATATGGTCGATGAGTTCAACAAGGGAGCAAAGATAAAGGTCATAGGTGTTGGTGGTGGAGGAGGCAACGCCATCAATACCATGATAAGGCTTGGCCTTGATGGAGTGGAGTTCATAGCAGCAAACACGGACATACAGGCACTCAACGCCTCACTTGCAGACACCAAGATACAGCTTGGTCTAAATGCTACAAAGGGGCTTGGTGCAGGTGCAAACCCTGATGTGGGCAGAAAGGCTGCCGAGGAGAGCAGAGACCAGATAGCCGAGATGTGCCGTGACACGGACATGATATTTGTAACAGCTGGCATGGGTGGAGGCACGGGTACAGGTGGAGCACCGGTGGTGGCAGAGGTGGCAAAGGAATGTGGTGCACTGGTTGTTGCGGTGGTTACAAAACCCTTCGTCTGGGAAGGCGGAAGAAAGCAGCGTATAGCAGAGGAGGGCATAAAGAATCTTAAAGGTGTGGTCGATACAGTTATAACCATACCCAACCAGAGGCTGCTGTCCGTGGTGGGCAAGAACACTACCATAATGGAGGCATTCCAGAAGGTGGACGAGGTGCTCTATCAGGCAGTAAAGGGAATATCCGATGTGATAACCGTGCCCGGCCTTGTCAATGTGGACTTTGCAGATGTAAGGACTATAATGTCAGAGATGGGTCAGGCAATCATGGGCAGCGGTGTTGCAAGGGGCGAGAACAGAGGAGCAGAGGCCGCAAGGCTTGCAATATCGAGCCCGCTGCTTGAGGACATATCCATAAAGGGTGCAAAGGGTGTGCTCATAAACATAACCGGATCTTCAGACCTCACACTTAACGACATAAACGAGGCAAGTGCCCTTGTGCACGAAGAGGCAGACCCAGATGCAACGATAATAATGGGTGCTGTCATAGATGAGACCATGGCAGATGAGATAAGGGTAACGGTTATAGCAACGGGGCTCGGCAGGGAGGAGAAGAAAGCCCTGTTCGGCGGAGCGGGTATAGCCGTTACTCCACACACAGACCTCGAAAAGCCTGCATTCATGAGAAGGGGCAGGCAGGACGATGTGGATGTGATGGAGCTTACCCCAAGAGACATGGTGAACAGAAATCCCTTCGAGCCCTCGACGGATGAAGACGACATATACGACACCCCAACATTCTTGAGGAAACAGGCAGACTGACAGGGCTGGAGGCATCAGGGACTATGGCAAGAAAGAAGAGGGTATTGTTCGTATGTGTTGGAAACTCCTGCCGTAGCCAGATGGCAGAGGGCTTTGCAAAGCGATACGGCAGGGACATTATAGAGGTAAAGAGCGCAGGTACAGCCGCCTCTGGGGTGGTGAACCGAAGCACCACAGAGGCAATGCGTGAGGTGGGCATAGACATATCCACACACACATCTGACCAGCTCACAAAGGATATGCTCCTGTGGGCAGATGTGGTGGTCACCATGGGGTGCAACAGTCTGGACTACTTCTGGGACGAAGAGGTCAGGGCAAGGCGTATAGACTGGCAGATTGAAGACCCGCTGGGCAAACCATGGGATGTGATGGTACGGGTAAGGGAAGATATAGAAAAGAAGGTAAGAGAGCTCATAAAGAGGATAAAAGAAGACAAACTATGAGCCCGAAGGCCCCGCTCATACTGGTCGTTGATGACGAGGTTGACATACTAACACTTCTTGAGTACAACCTTGAAAGGTCTGGCTTCAGGGTTATAAAGGCAAAGGATGGCCC
>DRQE01000115.1 GCA_011371515.1 Deltaproteobacteria bacterium | reverse complement strand
TCTGAGAAACCTTGAGAACTCAGAGCTTACCGAAACAGGGGAGCCCAAACTATCCGGCCATTCCACGGACAAAAAGGCACAGCCAAGCCTTCCGAACCTCTTCAGAACCCAAGAAGATCCGATTAGAAAAGAGCTCCGCAGGGTGGATGTGAACAACATCACGCCCATAGAGGCTCTCAATATACTTGAAAGGCTCAAGCAACTGGCAGATGAAGGTAAGAGTTAAAGTCTTAATATCGGTTTTTGTAACCCTCTGTGTGCTCCTTTCGGCAGGGCTTGCCTCTGCGGTGGTGCATGTGAAGGGTGTAAGGTACTGGTCTTCGAAGAATTACACGAGGGTTGTTGTAGACCTCGACAGAAAGCCCTCTTACACCTACAGGCTCCTTCGGAAAGACCCTTCCATAGGCAAGCCACCGAGGCTGTATGTGGACATAAAAGGGGCTGCCCTCAAGAACGGTATAAAGAAGGTGGTGCCCATAGATGACGGGCTTCTTATGAGGGCAAGGGTGGGCCAGTACAACAAGGACACCGTAAGGGTGGTTCTGGACATAAAGAGTATAGCCTCCTACAAGGTGTTTCATCTTTTCAACCCACACAGGATAGTCATAGATGTAAGGGGAGAGGGGAAGCCATCGAGAAAGGAGACCCTCAAGGCGCATCGTGCCGGCAAGAGGCACAGGGGGCTCGTTATAGTTATAGACCCGGGACATGGCGGAAAAGACCCGGGGGCTATAGGCAGAAGGGGGCTTAAGGAGAAGGATGTAACCCTTAAGGTCTCAAAACTGCTAAAATGGGAGTTGAGAAAGAGGCTTAAGTCTTCAAAGATAGTGCTCACGAGGGATAGAGATGTGTACATAGCACTCGATGAGAGGACTGCCATAGCCAACAGTGTTGATGCAGATATATTCGTATCCGTCCATGTAAACGCAAGCTACAAGAGGACCGCCCAAGGGGTTGAAACCTATTACCTTGGGTCAACACAGGATGAAGAGGCACTGCGGGTTGCCGCAAGGGAGAACGCCACCACAGCAAGCGAGACCACAGAGATACTGCAGTACATAATAAAAGACCTCGAGCGAAGCGGCAACCAGCAGGAATCCATCCGCCTTGCCTCTCTCGTGCAGGAAAGCCTTGCAGGACGCCTCAAAAGCCGCTACAGGGATGTAAAGAGTAACGGCATAAAGGGTGCCCTCTTCTATGTGCTCGTAAACTGTGATATGCCAAGTATCCTTGTGGAGGTATCCTTCATAACCAACCCGAGGGATGAAAAGAGGCTGCGTAATTCTGCCTACCTGCGTGAGATTGCCCGTGGCATAGCAGATGGTATAATAAGATACCTGAACGGAGAGAAGACCTGATGGAAGGCATACAGTCCATACTGAATGCCCCGCAGGGCCCTGCGCAGGCACTGAAGGAATATCTGCGAAAAAAGGAGCTTGAGCTTAAGGAAAGACACCGCAGGCGAACGAGCGGGATGGAGATTACCACCGAGTTTACAGCCCTCGTGGATGCCACCCTCAAGGGGCTTTTTGAAAAACTTTCTTTGGAACACGGGGTGGGGCAGAAGTATGCGGTGGTTGCCCTCGGTGGATACGGCAGAAGGGAGCTGAACATAAGGTCAGACATAGACCTTATGATACTCTATGAAAAGAAGATAACCCCTGAACTCGAGGCTCTTACCCAGAAGATACTCTACCTTCTGTGGGACAGCGGAATGGATGTGGGCTTCAGCATAAGGACCACAGAGGAGTGCATAGAGGTGGCAACGGAAGATACCAAAACCCAGACTGCCCTTCTGGATGCACGCCATCTGTGGGGCGATAGGGAGCTGTTCGAGAGGTTTCTAAAGAAGGTTGAAAAGGAGCTTTTCAGCGGCAGAGGGCTTAAAAGATTCATAGAGGACAAACTTGAGGAGAGAAGACAGCGCCACATCCGTTACGGTGGGTCTGTCTTCATACTCGAACCCAATGTGAAGGAAGGTGAGGGAGGGCTAAGAGACATACACACGGCCTCGTGGGTCGTGAGGGCTAAACTCAAGACACCCTTTGTGCCGAAAGAACAGGGGCTTATTTCCGAGCGTGAGGAGAGAGCCCTCACGAGAGCGATCGATATGCTTAACTGGATAAGAAACGAACTGCACTTCGAGACAGGCAGAAAGACCGACCAGCTCTCCTTCGACCATCAGGAGCGTATCGCCCCACTTCTTGGTTTCAAAGATACCCATCATGAGCTGTCTGTAGAGGCATTCATGCGCAAATACTACGAGATGGCAACCACGATAAAGGAGGTCTCAGAGCGCATACTCATGCGAACACTGGACAGAAAGTCCAATATCACAAAGGGTGCAGCCCAGAAGAAGCCTGTTGACCAGAACTTTTACATAACCGATGGCTTTCTCTTTACGGAAGATACTCATCTGTTCGAAAGAGAGCCTGTGGCAATAATGAAGGTCTTCGAGTATAGCCAGAAGCACGGGGTAGAGCTTCACCAGAGTCTTAGAGACCTTGTGCTGGCAAACCTCCATGTGGTGGACGAGCTTAAAAGTTCACCCGAGATGGCAGAGAGTTTTCTCAACATACTGAGGGGAGGGGAGGTCTACCCCACGCTTCAGGAGATGCACAGGCTCGGTGTGCTGGGCCGTTACATACCAGAGTTTGGTGCCATAAGGTGTAAGGTACAGCATGATCTTTACCACATATACACGGTGGATACCCATACGCTTCTTGCCATAAGAGAGCTCGACGGACTCAAGGAAAGATACAGAGAGGAGTTTCCGCTCCTTTGCAGGCTACTTTCAGAGCTTAAAGACCCCATGCCGCTTTACCTTGCAGTGCTTCTGCACGATGCTGGCAAAGCCCTCGGAAGGCCCCATGCAATAAAGGGTGCAGAGCTTGTGCCCAAGGTTGCAGAAAGGCTCGGCATAGACGAGGAGGCTGAAGATACGGTAAGGTTTCTGGTCAGAGAGCACCTTATACTTGCCGATACAGCCCAGCATAGAGACATTCACGACGAAAAGCTGGTTATAGAGTTTGCCCGAAGGATTGTGGACCCAGAAAGGCTCAACCTTCTCTATCTTCTCACCTTTGCCGATATAAGGGCGGTGGGTCCAGATGTGTGGAACCAGTGGAAGGGTGCCCTCTTTCAGGAGCTTTATTTCGAGGCTCTTAAGGTCATAGAACGCGGCAGCTTTGAGCCAGAGGATCACCGCAAGAGGATAGCCTCTGTAAGAAAGAAGGTGGAAGAGCAGGCTACATGGGCATCGCCCGATGAGGTGGCAGAGTACTTCAGGCTTCTTCCTCCCCGATATTTTCTTGCAAACTCGCCAGAGAAGATTGCAAAGCACATGAAGGTGGTGAAACGCCTCGATGGCTCACCCTGCATCATGGATGTGGAACAGGTAGAAGAGAGGGAGTACACGGAGCTCGTCATAGCCACCTATGATATACACGGGCTTTTCTCCATGATTACCGGCATATTGAGCGCAAACTCTGTGAACATACTGGGCGCACAGATAAACACCCTGCGCAATGGTATAGCCCTCGATGTACTGCAGGTAAACAACGCCTACGGAGGGCTTCTTACCGATGGCTCCAAACTTAAGCGGATAGAGGAAGAACTTATGGAGGCGATAAGTGGCAGGCTCCATGTGGAAAGGCTCGTTACCGAGAAGTGCCGCCGCCCCTCCATACTCGATAGAAAAGAGAAACCACCTGTGCCAACCCGTATAGAGGTGGACAACAATGTGTCCGATGTCTTCACAATCATAGACATTCGCACCCAAGACAGGATAGGGCTTCTTTACGACATAAGCCATACCCTGACACAGCTCAGTCTTTTCATCTATGTGGCAAAAATATCCACCCGTGGAGACGAGGCAGCGGATATATTCTATGTGCGTGACATATTCGGCCAGAAGATAACCGACGAGAAGAAGATAACCCTTATAAAAGATACCCTCTACGAGGTGCTCACAGGGGATGAAACAGGACGGTGAAGAACTTATAAGGGCATTCCTCGACTTTATATCTGTAGAGAAAGGGCTTTCCCCAAAGACTATAGAGGCTTACAGTAGAGACTTAAGGAAATTTATGAGATTTCTTTCTGCAGCTGGGCTTTCTCTTCTTAAGGTAACTTCAGGGGATGTTACAGGATTTCTTGTGGCTCTTGAGAAGTCTGGGCTTTCGCGGCGTTCCACAGCGCGGGCGCTTATAGCCGTAAGGGGGCTTTACAGGTATCTTCAGAGGCAGGGTGTTCTGGAGCGTTCGCCCTGTGAGCTGGTTGAGCTTCCCTCATTCAACAGAAAGATACCAGACTATCTGAGCCTCGATGAGGTGGAAAGGCTTCTTGAGAGTATCCTGCCATCGAGTCCTGTGGGGTTGAGGAACCGTGCGATGGTTGAGCTTCTCTATGCAACAGGTGTGAGGGTTTCAGAGCTTATAGGCTTGAGGGTTGATGACGTGGATCTTTCCACAGGAGTCATAAGGGTATTTGGCAAGCGGATGAAGGAACGGCTCGTGCCTGTTGGTGAGGTGGCAATAAAGTACCTGCGCCGCTATATCGAAGAGGGACGCCCCCGTATTCTGGGCAAGAGGGAAAGCCGCTATCTCTTCGTAACCAGCCGTGGTGGTGGTATGACACGGCAGAACTTCTGGACCATGCTTAAGGGCTATGCTCCGAGGGCTGGTATTCCTGCACACAAGATAAGGCCTCACATACTACGCCACAGCTTTGCAACCCATCTTCTTGAGCGCGGTGCAGACCTTCGAGCACTACAGGAGCTTCTGGGCCATGCAGATATTTCCACAACACAGGTCTACACCCATGTGGAAAGGGAAAGACTAAAGCGTATCCACCGTAAACACCATCCCAGAGGATAGAGGGATAATGTCTGACAGGGGGAGCGGGAGTTTTATTTTGTTTATCAGCATGCTCCCGTTGGCTCCCTTTTAATTTGACATAATATATCTTATGGGACAAATGTAATTGGGTGAGTTAGGGATGGTTAAGGAAGCACACTATATTGCCCTGTGGCATTACCATGGGCAGAGTTCATCCTTTCTTTTTCGGCTCAGAAGGTGTGATGAACTCATTTTTATTGTCTCCTATGTCAAAATTCACAAGCACTGCAAATCTTTTACCCTTCTTAAGAAGTTTAAGTTCCTTAATATCCTCAAGCTCGGGAAGGCTCTTTTTTCGTGTTATCACTACTATGGGTTCCCTGCGGGCAAGCTCCTTGAGTGCCTCTCTGGTCTTGCGGCCTGTCTTTACTATCTGCCGTTGTGAATAGAATACCACACTCGGATAGTTAAGCGAATAGGTTACGAGCCTGTGGGGCTCTTTAAGTTCCTTCGAAAAACGGGCATACTGGTAAAGCTCGAGCTGCATGTAGACATTTACAGGTGGCATGACATAAACCCTTATGAAGACAATCATGGATAGCACCACCAGAAGCATAGAGCCAAAGGCAAGCTCACGCTGGCGCTGGCCAAGTGCTGAAAAAAGCCCAACAAGTGCGATCATGCCACCGAGCACATAGAAGTAGTAAGCTGGAAACTGGGGTTCACCCTCTATCTTTATAAAACTGGGAAGTGCCGCTACAATAAGGCCTGCAATGACCGCCCCTGCGGTAAGAGCCCTGAAAGAGCCCTTAAGCCTTTCCTCTGAAAGCACAGTGCCAGTGAGTATGGCAGCTGCAGGAAAAGATGGGAATATGTAGTTCGGCAGCTTCGTTCCCGAAAAGGAGAAAAACACCACCACAAACAGAAACCACACACCTGAAAAGACCATAAGCCCCCTTCCCTCATCCCTCAGTTCCTGCCATGCCTTCCTGAGGGCTGCCGGAAGAAAAGCCACCCACGGGAAGAACCCTACAAGTAGTACCACAATATAGTAATAGAATGGCCCGCTGTGGCCAGATATGGTTCCTGTGTAGCGTTTTATGTGGTGCTTTATTATGAAGGCATCCACAAACTCCCATCCTCTTACATACAGTATGGCGCTGAACCACGGCAGCGTGATTAAAAAGAATAGAAGAATGTTCAAGGGGCTGAAAAGACTCTTCAAAAAGCCCGTATTTTTTGTGCTAAAAAGATATATGATGACTATTATAAAGGGAAAGACTATACCTATAGCCCCTTTGGTGAGTACCGCAAGGGCAGACATGACCCAGAACCCTGTGGCACCCCACCTTGCCCCCTCTTCTGCTGCAAGGTAGAAAGACAGCAGAGAGGCGGTTATAAAGAAGGCAAGGGTCATATCGGTTACCGC
>DRQE01000114.1 GCA_011371515.1 Deltaproteobacteria bacterium | reverse complement strand
GGCAGCCTCGAGCCCCTGCCAAACCCCAGTATAGACACAGGTATGGGGCTTGAGCGCATTGCAGCAGTGCTTCAGGGTAAAAATAGCAACTACGATACAGACCTCTTTATACCAATAATAAGAGAAATAGAGGCACTCACCTCACAGACCTACGGCAGAGACCAGGAAAAAGATGTTTCCATACGCGCCATTGCAGACCATGCAAGGGCAACGGCATTCCTCGTCTCAGAAGGAATATTCCCATCAAACGAGGGCAGAGGCTATGTGTTAAGGCGCATCATAAGAAGGGCTGTGCGCCACGGAAACCTTCTTGGCCTTAAAGAGCCCTTCCTCCACAAGGTGGTGCCAGCGGTTATAGAGCTTATGGGCAATACCTATCCAGAGCTTTCAAGGTCTGAATCCATAATAAAACAGATAACCCACACCGAAGAGGAACGCTTTCTCGAAACCCTCGAGCGGGGACTTACCATACTCACTGAAGAGATAGCCCGACTCCACAAAGAGGGCTCAAGAGTGCTTCCCGGCTCCGTTGCGTTCAGACTCTACGATACCTATGGCTTCCCGCTGGACCTTACGGAGGACATACTGAAAAAAGAAGGTATAAGGGTTGATACAGAGGGCTTCCAGAAGGAGATGGCAGAACAGAAAGAGAGAGCAAGAAAGGCATGGAAAGGAGAGGCTCAGAAGGAAGACGACGAGACCTATCGTGAGCTCGTCGAAGAGGGTGTGCAGACCAAGTTTGTTGGCTACCATGAGGAGGTTACATCCTCAAAGGTGGTGGCAATACTCAAGGAAGGCATCGCAGTGGATATTGCAGAAGAGGGAGATACAGTGGAGGTCATAACAGAGGAGACCCCCTTCTACGGAGAGTCAGGCGGTCAGGTGGGTGATACGGGGGTAATCGTGGGTAAAGACCTCCATGTGGTCGTTATCGACACAAAAAGACCCCTTCCTGAAATCATAACCCACATATGCACAATAAAGGAGGGCACCCTCAAAAAGGGCATGTGGGTGGAGCTTGCCCCAAACACAGAGCGAAGAGAATCCATCGCCCGTAACCACACGGCAACCCACATACTACACAGTGTGCTCAGAAGGTTCCTTGGCGAGCATGTGAAACAGGCAGGCTCACTCGTTGCGCCAGACAGACTCAGGTTTGACTTCACCCACTTCGCTCCCCTCACCCCTGAAGAGATAGACCAGATAGAGGAAGAGGTCAACCGAATCATCAGGGAGAATCTTGAGGTTACAGTGGAGATTATGACACTCGATGAGGCGATAAACAAAGGTGCCCTTGCCTTCTTTGGTGAAAAGTACGAGTCCATGGTAAGGGTTGTCTCCGTTGACGATGTGAGTAGAGAGCTCTGCGGTGGAACCCATGTGAAAAGAAGCTCGGACATAGGGCTCTTCAAGATCGTAAAGGAGAGCTCCGTTGCCTCTGGCATAAGAAGGATAGAGGCACTCACAGGAGAGATGGCATTCAAAGAGCTGAAAGCTGCCTACAGGCTTGTTAACGAGTGTGCCAGCCTTCTACATACAAAGCCAGAAGAGCTTAAAGAGCGTATAAAGAGGCTTCTTGAGGAGAAAAAGGAGCTTGAGACTGAACTCAAGCGGCTTGCTCAGGGTGAGAAGAAAGACCTTACAGCAGAACTTCTCCAGAATGTGCAGACCGTGGGGGATGTGAAGGTTGTATGTGGTGTGCTCGAAGATGTGGAGGCAGAGGAACTTAGAAGAATGTCAGATGCCATACGCCAGAGGCTTAAGTCCTGTGTGGTGGTGCTTGGAGCAAGCAAGGATGGCAAGGCAACCCTTATAACCTCTGTAACAAAGGACCTTGCAGAGAGGATTCCAGCCAACAGCCTTATAAAAGAACTCGCCACCCTTATAGACGGGCGTGGCGGTGGTAAGCCCACCATGGCACAGGCAGGGGGCAAGGCGGTTGATAAGGTTAAAACCGCCGTAGAGAGGGCAACAGAGTTTGTAAGAAAGATGCTCGAAACTTAGGTTGCCAAGATTGGATGGCTCTGCAAGGGTTCAGCTTTTTACCCCGACCAGCTTTAGATACATCCTTACGAGCCTGTCATTGGGGTTGTATTTCAACACTTCACTCCACTCTTCCCTTGCCCTGTCCTTGTCTCCCATGGCGTAGTAGGTGAGCCCAAGCTGTATCCTTGCGGGAAGGAACTTGGGGTTGAGCTCCTTTGCCTCTTTCAGTTCTGCCACAGACTTCTTGTAGTCTCCCATATTTCTGTACACCATACCGAGCCTCATCTTAACATCCACAAGGTCTGCCCTCAACGCCAGTGCCATGTTGTACTCCCTTGCGGCATCGTAGTACAGCCCAAGCTCTCTGTATATATCCCCTATTTCTGCGTGCTTGTTGGCAAGTCTTCCTTTAACATAGGGGTCAAGATATGTCCTTGTGCTTCTGCCACTCGATGCCTTTGCAGCGGCATATGCCTGTTGAGCCTTCTCGAACTCACCTGTTTCGTTATAGACGATGGAAAGATTCAAAGAAGCCTCTATGTAGAAGGGATTTATGTCGAGTGCCTTTCGGAATGCCCTTATTGCCTCGTCGTACTTGTTGTCTATGAAGTATATTATACCGAGCATGTTGTATACATCCGCACAGTCGTCCTTTGCCCTGATGACCTTTTCAAAAAAAGAGCGTGCCTCTTCGTAATTTTTCTCGTTGAAGGCACGCTTGCCCATCTCGTATAGCTCCTGCCACCTTTCTTTCATGGTAGTTCTTGCTCCTCTTTGTTTTACGGGGACTGAAGCCTGTTCTTTGCAACACTCACATAGGGGCTTTCGGGAAACCTGTCTATAAGGGTTCTGAAGGTCTCCCGTGCAAGCTCTTCTTCTTCGAGATGTGTATATACCTCGCCCACATAGTAGAGGGTCTTTTCCACCACATGGGTATCTGGATAGTCCTCGAGTATCTTCTTGAACCTCATGAGAGCACCCTTGTAGTCTCCCTTTCTGTAGTAGAACATTCCCACATAGAACTCGTTCTCTGCAAGCCTCTCTTTGAGGAACGATATAAGGGTGCGAGATTTCTCAGCATAGATGCTATCGGGATAGTAGGTTATAAGGTCCTGAAAAGCAAAGAGCGCCTTTCTGGTTGGTGTCTGGTCGCGGTCTATGGTCTCAACCTCTCTTAAGTGGCACATCCCTTTCTGAAACAGGGCATAGGGAGCACTGGGATGGGAGGGGTGAAATGTGTAGAATGTGGTGTAGTAGGACTGCGCCTCCTCGTATCTTTCCTGTATGAAGTACAGGTCTGCCAGCTTTAGCTGTGCCTCTATAGCATAGGGGCTGAGGGGATAGTTCTCGAGCACCTTTCTGAGGTATTCCTCACCCTCCGTATACAACCTTTTATTATAAGCTGAAACCCCTTTGGCATAAAGCTCCCCTGCCCCCGGCAGGCTTCCCTGAAGGGTATTAGTGGTGGAACAGGCGGTAAGCAGAACCACAGAAAGAAGTGCCAGAAAAAGCCTTATCTTTCCCATACATCTCCTCTGTTTGAAATTACACCCATTATAGCACAGGGAAGCCTTTTTCTTCAACCCATTATGTGCCAAGCTCCCATGAGGCAAGATAGTCCTTCTGTTCCTTCGTAAGGTTGTCTATCTGAACACCGAGGGAGAACAGCTTCATCCTTGCTATCTCAAGGTCTATCTCCTCTGGCACCGTGTAGACCTGTTTTTCCAGCTTGTCTCCCCTCTTTACGAGATAGACCACGCTCAGGGCTTGGTTTGCAAAGCTCATGTCCATCACACTTGCAGGATGACCCTCTGCACTGGCAAGGTTTACCAGCCTTCCCTCTGCAAGAAGATAGACGGACCTGCCGTTTTTAAGCTGATACTCCTCTACATACTCTCTTGCGAGGCGTTTCCTTTTGGTTATGCTCTTAAGCCCCTTTATGTCGAGCTCCACATTGAAGTGCCCCGAGTTACACACTATGGCACCGTCTTTCATCCGCTCGAAGTGTTCCTTTCTTATGACACTCGTGTTGCCTGTAACCGTGCAGAATATGTCACCCACCTTTGCAGCCTCTTTCATGGGCATCACCCTGAAACCATCCATCACAGCCTCAAGTGCCCGAAGGGGGTTTACCTCTGTTACTATGACATTGGCACCCATTCCACGCGCCCTCATGGCAACACCCTTACCGCACCAGCCGTAACCACACACCACGAAGGTAGAGCCGGCAATAAGCCTGTTGGTTGCCCTCACTATGCCGTCTATCGTGGACTGGCCTGTGCCGTAACGGTTGTCGAAGAAGTGCTTCGTTGCGGCATCGTTAACAGCTATCACAGGAAACTTAAGAAGCCCCTGATTGGCAAGGCTCTTAAGCCTTATAACCCCTGTGGTGGTCTCCTCTGTGGAGCCTATAACATCCTGAGCCTGACGCTTCCTCTTCTTATGAAGTGCAGAGACGAGGTCTGCCCCGTCGTCCATTGTTATCTGGGGTTTCTTGTCGAGTACGGCGTCTATGTGCTTATAATAGGTCTTGTTGTCCTCTCCCTTTATTGCAAATACCGGTATCTTAAAGTCCTTCACCAGTGAGGCTGCCACATCGTCCTGTGTGGAAAGAGGGTTTGAGGCACAGAGATACACATCTGCCCCACCTGCCTTGAGTGTTATCATAAGGTTTGCCGTCTCTGTGGTTACATGCAGGCAGGCTGCAACCCTCATGCCCTTAAGGGGCTTTTTCTTCTGAAAGTTCTCCCTTATCTGTCTGAGCACGGGCATGTCCCTTTCAGCCCAGAGAATCCTCTTCTTGCCGATTTCACTTAAGGCAATGTCCTTTATGTGGTAGTCCATCGTTCCTCCTTTATATTGTATTTGTTTTTTTAATCCTTAAAGTCCTGCCGCCTTTCTCAAAGCCTCTGCACGGTCTGTTCTCTCCCAGCTGAACTCTGGCTCCTGTCTGCCGAAGTGTCCGTATGCAGCGGTCTTTCGATATATGGGCCTGAGAAGGTCGAGCTCTTTTATAATATCAGCCGGCTTCATGCCAAAGTGTTCCCACACGAGTTTCTCTATCTTAACGGGGTCTATCTTCTCTGTGCCAAAGGTGTCCACCATGACACTTACGGGGTCTGCCACGCCTATTGCATAGGCAAGCTGCACCTCACACTCATCGGCAAGCCCTGCAGCAACGATATTCTTGGCAATGTAGCGTGCCATGTAAGAGGCAGAACGGTCGACCTTGGATGGGTCTTTACCGCTGAATGCCCCTCCACCGTGGCTTCCGTGTCCACCATAGGTGTCAACTATTATCTTTCTGCCCGTAAGCCCGCAATCTCCATGGGGCCCACCTATGACGAACTTTCCTGTTGGGTTTATGTGGTAGCGTGTTGAAGGGGTGAGGAACTCCTCGGGGATTACCTTCTTTATGACCTCCTCCATTATGCCTTCCTTTATGGTGGTTGCCGAAACCTCCGGGGTGTGCTGTGCAGAAACAACGACGGCATCAACACTTACAGGTCTTCCGTCAAGATATTTAAGGGTTACCTGACTCTTTCCATCGGGCCTTAAGAAGTCGAGTATGCCCTGTTTTCTAACCTCTGCGAGTCTCTTTGTGAGCTTATGTGCAAGTATTATTGGCATGGGCATGTATTCAGGTGTGTGGTTACAGGCGTAGCCGAACATAAGGCCCTGATCACCCGCGCCAAGCTCACCCTCTCCTCTTTCTACGCCCATGGCTATGTCCGGCGACTGTCTGTCGAGGGTTATCATCACCGCACAGCCACGCCAGTCAAAGCCCATGGCAGAGTCTGTATAGCCTATATCCTTTACAACACCCCTTGCAATCTCCTGATAGTTCACCACGGTGGAGCTCGTTATCTCTCCTGCTATGACTATAAGACCTGTTGTAACAAGGGTCTCGCAGGCTACCTTGCTTTTTGGGTCTCCCCCAATGTGGGCATCGAGGATGGCATCGGAAATCTGGTCAGCAACCTTGTCGGGATGCCCCTCTGTTACAGACTCCGATGTGAATAGATACTCTCTTTCCATAGTCCTACTCCGTACAGTTTAGTTTGTCTTTTCGAGTTCTTTATTATTTAATCTTTTCCATAAGTTGTCAAATTATTTCTCGTTGAAGTCGAGAATTTATTCAGGTCCCCTGCACTGGCAGAGCTCTCTCAGGTAGTCTTTGAGCTCAACTATCTCCTCTTCTGTAAGGGTGTTTTTGTAAGGTGGCATCAGCGTGGATATACCAGTTGCCCTGCCCCCGAACTTTATAACATTTATTATGTCCTGATCCGAGAGTTTACTCATCTCTTTCTTGCTACGATGGTTTCTCGGTGCCACAGGCTGTGTGGGGGTTGCGTTTGGTCCGTCTCCCCTGCCCTCTATACCGTGGCATGGTGCACAGTAGAAGAGGTAGTTCTCCTTTACCGTAAGAGCCATAGCAGGGGTAAGGAGAAGACCAGCCAGAAAGCACAGCACTATAATACTATTCCATAGCCGCCACATATCCTGAAAGTACGCGCATCTCCCTGTCGGTTACGATACCCACATATATGGGCATGGATGTGTAGGGAATGAAGAAGTTCTGGTCTTTCAGAAAGGCGTATATCCAGTCGGGATTGAGCCTTTTACCAGCCCCCACGAGGGTGGGTCCACTAAGCCCCCCTACAACCCTCTTGCCCTTCCTTACGAGATGACAGCCGTAGCAGCCAAGTTTTTTCTCGAATATTATTCTGCCCCTTACGGTCTTTTTGGGCTTCACGATACCCCTTTTCACCCTGTCCGTTGTAAGGCTTGCCAGATATTCTGTAACTGCCTCTGCCTCTTTACCGTCCAAGGCAGGATGGTTTGCGGGGTTACGCTCCTTAATAGAGTTATACGCCATGGGCCTTACGGGTTCTGGGGCTTGAAGCCACTTTCTGAGCCAGTCTTTTCTGAACTTGCTTCCTGCATACCACAGGGGTGGCCCCTTCTCTTTGAGGAACTCCTGAAAGGTTGGCGCTCTGGCAGGTCTTTCTGTTGTATGACACTCTGTGCAGCCCTTCTCTACAAAGAGCCTTCTGCCCTCTTCCACACCTGCCCAGACGTGGGAGCCCGTGGCTATGAATATGTAGACAATAAGTACAGAGGAGATTACTTTCAATCCATCGAGCATAGTCAACCCTGACTTTAAGGAACAGGAAATCTAAAAATCTATAACTTACAGCAGATGATTTGTCAAGGTAAGTTTTCCCCATGCTGTATTGACAGCCCCTTCTTTATACCCTACAATTAGGCACATCCCACGGGCTCAAGCCACTGTGGGCGATGGTGAAAGGTAGATGAAGGTTCTTCGGCACAAAAGCTCCATAGCCTTCCTTCTGTTTTTTGCGCTGCTCTATCCTGCAAAGGCACATCCTTCTGTAGAGTTGAGGGCAGAAAGGCTCGGGACAGAGGGTATCACCATTGACGGCAGACTTACAGAGCCGGCGTGGAAAAGAGCCCCCATTGCAACTGGCTTCATACAGCGCGAGCCCTATCCCGGAGAGCCTGCTACAGAGAAGACCACCGTGATGGTCCTCTACGACGAGGAGAACCTCTACATAGGTGCCATACTCTATGACAGAGAGCCACACAAGATAATAGCCGATGAGATGCGCCGTGACGGGCGCCTTTATCGTAACGACACCTTTGCAGTGCTCATCGATACCTACCACGACCACCGTAACGGCTACTTCTTCGAGACCAACCCCCTTGGAGCAAGACTGGATGCGGTGGTCTTCGATGAAGGTAGAGAGGTAAACACAGACTGGGATGGTGTATGGTATGTTGCCTCACACATAACAGAAGAGGGCTGGCAGGTGGAGATGAAGATACCCTTCAGCACCCTGCGTTTCGACAGTCGTAAGACCTCCACATGGGGACTGCAACTGCGCCGTATAATACGCAGAAAGAACGAGGAGGTCTACTGGGCAGCCCTGCCACTTGATGCGTCCATGTGGCGGCTCTCCCTTGCGGGCCACCTTACAGGGCTTGAGGGTATTCGTCAGGGCAGAAACATAGAGCTAAAGCCCTACATACTCACAGGCATTGAAAGGGCACCATCAGGTGGCTCCGACACCACAGAGGTAACAAAAGACATGGGGATTGATGTAAAGTACGCCATAACGCCCCATCTTACCCTCGACCTTACGGCAAATACAGACTTTGCACAGGTAGAGGCAGACGAGCTATCCATAAACATAACCCGCTTTCCCCTGTTCTTTCCCGAAAAAAGAGAGTTCTTCCTCGAGGGCTCTGGCTTCTTCCAGTTTGGCTTGAGGGCAAAGGTGCAGCCCTTCTTTTCAAGAAGGATAGGGCTTTCAGGAGGTAAAGAGATACCCATACTTGCAGGGGCGAAACTTACAGGAAAGGTGGGTGACTACGGCATAGGACTGCTGAATATAGAGACCAAGGAGACATCCTCTGTGGCACAGACCAACTACACGGTCATAAGGCTTAAGAAGGACATACTCGAAAGGTCAAGGGTGGGCATTATTGCCATAAACAAGGAGCCGCAGGATGGCTCATTCAACAGAACCATCGGTGCCGACACAAGGCTCGTATTCATGGACTACATGTACATAACCTCCTTTGTGGTGAAGACCTATACAAAGGGTGTCTCGGGCAACGATACGGCAGGCTATCTTAAGTTCATGTGGTATGATCCGCGAATGCTTTTGAGCCTTTCTTATCTCGATGTGGCAGAGAACTTCAACCCCGAGGTGGGTTTCGTTCGCAGAACCGACATAAAAGAGACAACCCTCTATTCTCACCTCTTCATAAGACCAAAGGGCTCTATAGTGCGGGAGTATTCGCCCTATGTGCTTCTTAAATACATCGCCGACCAGAAGGACCAGCTTGTGGGAAGAAACCAGAACATAGGCTTTTCCGTAACCCTCCACAGCGGGGACAGTCTCGATGTAGCGTTCAAGAAAGAATTCGACCGCCTCGACTACGACTTCGAGATAAGACCATCCATAGTTATACCCGAAGGGGGTTATAACAACCCCTCCGTATATGTTGCCATCTCAACAGACGACCGCAGAACCCTCTCCGGCACAGTCGTCGTCGAAAGGGGCGACTATTACGGCGGAAAGAGAACATCCTACAGTGGCTCCTTCAACATAGTGCCTGCAAGATATCTGAAGATAGCCCCAAGGTTTACCCGTGAGGATGTAAGCCTTCCAGCAGGCTCTTTCAGGGCAAACCTTCTGACCACTACCGTAGAATATACCATAACCACCCGTGCCTTTCTTAACGCCCTTCTTCAGTGGAACGACGACCTCGACCAGCGCTCCTTCAACATACGCTTCAACTACGAGTACAGGCCAAACAGCGACATATACATAGTCTACAACGAACGCCACTATACAGACACAGAGCTTGTGGACAGGGTTCTTCTTCTAAAGCTCACCTATCTCTTTACCCTGTAGGGGTATTTCTGGATTTGAATTGTCCCCCTTATTCTGGTAAGATTTCTCATATGAAGCCCCTTGTTGACAGATTCGGCCGCCGAATAACCTACCTGCGTGTGTCTGTTACAGACAGGTGCAACCAGCGTTGTAACTACTGTAGCCGCCCACAGGAAGAACACAAAGAGCGCAGCCAAGTCTTAACCTTCTCAGAGCTTACAGAGATTATAAGTGTTATGGCATCCATGGGGGTTGAGAAGATAAGGTTTACCGGCGGAGAACCCCTTGTTAGAAAAGGTATTGCCGAGCTCGTTCGCATGGTGAACGCCATAGAGGGCATAAAGGAGACCACCCTTACGACCAACGCCACACTTCTTTCAAGATTTGCAAAAGAGCTTAAAGAGGCAGGCCTTAAAAGGGTGAATGTAAGCCTCGACACCCTTGATGCCGAAAAGTTTCGCATCATAACGGGCGGAGGCAGACTCTCTCAGGTGCTCGAAGGCATAGATGCAGCCCTGAGTGAGGGGCTCGTGCCCCTGAAAGTAAACACGGTGGTCATGCGCGGTATAAACGAGGATGAGCTCGCAAGCATAATAGACTTTGCCAGAGAGCGTGGCATAAGCGCACGCTTCATAGAATGCATGCCCATGCGGGATGGTTTCGACTGGAAGAAACACTATATACCCATCTCAGAGGTGCTCGAAAGAGAGGACATAAAAGAGCGTGTGGCAGTGGAGGAGAAAAGAGAAGAAGGTGGGGCAGAATACATACTGCCTTTAAGGGATGGTTCAGGCAGGGTGGGCTTTATAAGCCCCCTTTCAAACAGGTTCTGTGAGCGCTGCAACAGGCTTCGCCTTACGGCAGACGGAAGACTCCATCTGTGTCTGCCACGGGATATGGATGTATCCTTAAGGGATGCCATCCGTGGTGGTGCAGACAGGGAAAGCCTTGAAGCCATCATAAGGAAAGCTGTGGAGCTCAAACCAAAGGAAGGGGAATATACCTTCTCCACAGAGGGTAGAAAGAAATCTATGATACACATAGGAGGCTGACCGCAGGATGCAACTTTCTGGAAGAAACCAGCTGCCGGGAGAGATTGTAGAAATCAAAAAAGGCGATGTGGTAAGTGAGGTGGTAATTCAGGTGGGCGAACACCAGATAGCAGGGGTCATAACCACGACCAGTGTGGAAAAGATGCAACTTAAGGTGGGAGACCATGTAACGGCACTTATAAAGGCAACAGAGGTCTCCTTCATAAAATGATAAGAGCAGCAATATTTCTTGCCATATTCCTATTGTCTTCAAGCCCTGTTCTCTCCTCTGAAATAATCGTTGCAACAGCAAGCAATGCACTCAAGGTGGTAAGAGAGCTTGCCCGCACCTACCAAGAGCTTGAGGGCACAGAGGTGCGCATCGTCAGTGGCTCCACGGGGAAACTCTACGCACAGATAGTAAATGGAGCACCCTATGATGTCTTCCTTTCTGCTGATAAAGAAAGGCCCCTCCTTCTCGAACAAAAGGGTATTGGAATAAAGGGCACTCGCTTCACCTATGCAAGAGGGGTGCTCGTTGTCTGGACAAGGGATGGCATAACACTCCACTCCATAGAAGACCTCACAGACCCACGCATAAGGCTCGTTGCCATAGCCAACCCTGATACAGCCCCCTACGGCAGGGCGGCAATTGAGGTATTAAAAAACAGAGGACTTCTGGACAAACTCAAGGGCAAACTCCTTTACGGAGAGAATGTCTCACAGGCACTGGGCTTTGCACTTACAGGCAATGCCGATGCCTCAATAGTGGCACTTTCTACAGTCCATGGAGTAGAAGGAAGGCTAATAAAGATAGACCCCTCTCTCCACTCACCCATAGAGCAGGACGCTATAGCACTCAAGGACAGCCCGCAGGCACTTAAGTTTCTTAAGTTTCTCAGATCCCCCCGTGCACGCAGCCTCTTTGAAAAGTATGGCTACATCGTGCCATCTTCTTTTTGATGAAAAAATCTTGAGAATATGATATTAATGCTTGATACATCTGAAAGTGGTATAATACTATCATGGTTCTTGACCTGATGCCTCTTTACATATCCTTCAAGCTCGCAGTGGTAACCACCCTGTGTCTGCTTGTGGTGGGCATACCGCTTGCCTATTTTCTTGCCTACAAAAGGTTCAGGGGCAAGACACTCGTTGAAGCGGTGGTGAGCCTTCCAATAGTGTTGCCTCCCACGGTGCTGGGCTTCTTTCTGCTCGTTGCCATGGGCAACCATTCGCCAGTTGGAAGACTCTATAACGACATATTTGGTCATCCTCTGGCATTCTCCTTCGAAGGGCTCGTTGTGGCGAGCATCCTCTACAGCCTTCCCTTTGCGGTACAACCCATACAGAACGGCTTCGAACAGGTAGATGGAACCCTTATAGATGCGGGCAGAACCCTCGGGTGCTCCCCTGTGGGGGTCTTCTTCAGGGTGATACTGCCTGCCTCGAAACGGGCTATAATAACGGGCTCTGTGCTCTCCTTTGCCCATACACTCGGAGAGTTTGGCGTCGTCCTCATGGTAGGCGGAAACATACCGGGGGTAACAAAGGTGGCAAGTATCTCCATATACGAAAGTGTTGAGACACTCAACTACACAGAGGCACTGGTAATGTCACTCATCCTTCTTGCAATATCCTTTACAGTGCTTGCCTCTGTGTATTATATTAACCGGAGGGAGAGGATACTGGCATAAACACCAAGGAGTGGCAGATATGCTCCAAGTAAGACTTACAAAGAGGCTTGAAAGGTTCACCCTTAAGGTAGAGTTTGAGGCAACCGGAGAGTTCATAATGATTACAGGGCCCAATGGGGCTGGAAAGACCACGCTGCTTAAGATGATAGCCGGCCTTGTAAGGGCAGACCAAGGTGTGGTGGTGCTCAACGGAAGATGTTTGCAGGATGAAACCACCTTCTTAAGCCCTGAAGATAGAAACACCGGCTTCGTCTTCCAGAAACCCGCCCTCTTCCCATGGCTTACGGTGGAAGAGAACATACTCTTTCCCATCAAAAGACGCGATAGAGATAGACTCTCACACCACATAGAGTTTCTTGCAACAGAACTCGAGCTAACCCACCTTCTTTCCGCCCGCACGGACAAACTCTCTGGTGGAGAGGCTCAAAGGGTCGCCCTTGCAAGGGCTCTGGTCAAAAAACCGGACATACTGCTTCTCGACGAACCACTCAGTGCAGTGGACAAACTGTTGAGACCAAAGTTGAGAAAATTTCTCAAAGACATACAGAAACTATGGGAAATACCAGCAATAATGGTGTCCCACGACTATGCAGAGATACACTACCTTGGCGACAGGGTCTTCGAACTCGACGAGGGTGTATTGAGTGAACGAAAGAAGAAAGACAACATAGTCTTTATGCCGCTCGTTTCTTACTGAAAGGAGAATCTGCTGTGAGTGAGTTTACCCATTTTACAGACAAAGGCAGGGCAAGGATGGTGGATGTATCCGAAAAGGCAGAAACAGAGCGTGTTGCCACCGCAAGGGGTAGAATACTGATGAACACCGAAACCCTTGAGAAGATAAAAGAAGGCATCATAAAGAAAGGCAATGTGCTGGCAGTAACGGATGTGGCGGCAGTTATGGGTGCAAAGAGAACCCCTGACATAATACCCATGTGTCATCCCATAGGGCTTACATCTGTTGATGTGGACTTCGAGGATGGCATCGTCGGAGACAATGCCTACATAGATGTAATCGTTACCACCAGATGTGTGGGAAAGACGGGCGTGGAGATGGAAGCCCTCACAGGGGTTGCAACGGCACTTCTTACCATCTACGATATGTGCAAGTCCGCAGACAGAGGTATGACCATAACGGACATAAGACTTGTTGAGAAAAAGGGTGGTAGAAGCGGACACTGGAGGAGAGAAGAAAGATGATACGGGTGCTTCTTTTCGGCATACTTGCAACGAAGACCGGCACAAAGGAGATTGAGCTGGATGTAAAAACCCCTGTTAGCCTTGAGGCACTCCTCGAAGAGCTCAGAAAGAGGCTACCTTCACTACCAGAGGGTGAGTTTCTGTTTGCCGTGAACGAGGAACATGCCTCAAAGGAGACCACAGTCAATGACGGCGATACAGTCGCCATAATGCCACCATTTTCAGGAGGTTAACCTTGAAGGAGCCCGTAAGGATACAGGAAGAGAACTTCTCTGTAGAGGAAGAGGTTGAGGCAATAAAGAGAACATCGAAGAGGATAGGTGCCGTTGTAACATTCCTTGGTGTGGCAAGAGACTTCTCCAAGGGACACACCATAGAGGCGCTCGAGTTCGAACAGTACGAGCAGATGGCACTCAAGGCACTAAGAAAACTCCGAGAAGATACCCTTGAAAGGTTCGACATAATAGATGTAAGGATTGTCCACAGGGTGGCACGCATACCGGCTGGAGAGAACATAGTGCTTATAGTGGTGGCATCTGAGCACCGAAAAGAGGCGTTCAGTGCCTGCAGCTGGTGTATAGACACGCTTAAGAAGACGGTGCCCCTGTGGAAAAAAGAGATTACCCCAGAGGGAGAATCATGGGTAGAACCCCACCCATAGTGGCTATAGTTGGAAAGAGTGGCTCGGGGGAGACCACACTTGTGGAAAAACTTGTAGCACATTTGAGCCAGCAGGGCATCAAGGTGGGCACCATAAAGCACAGCTGCCACCCCCACCCGATGGACATGCCCGGTAAAGACAGCTGGCGACATAAAAAGGCAGGCGCACGGAAGACTGTATTTGCAGGCCCAAGCTCTTTACAGCTCGTCATGGATGTGGACAGGCAGGCAGAACCACTGGATATTGTCTCATCCTTCATGGCTGATATGGAACTGGTCATAGTGGAGGGTTTCAAGCACGCAAGGGTGGATAAGATAGAAATCCTTAGAAGCGGCATAACAGAGACCCCCACTTTGAGCCCTGAAGATGGCCTGATAGCCATAGCAACAGACTTGAAACTTGAAGCCCAGAAGGTGCCCGTGCTCAATCTGAACAGTGCAGAGGAGATAACCACTTTTCTTCTCAAACACCTCTCCATAAGGACATGAACGTGCAATCATGAAAAAGACTTCGGTGAAAAGAGGAACAATAAAAGATGCAGCCGCCGTGGTACTTGCAGGCGGAGAATCGAAAAGGTTCGGCAGGGACAAGTCCACCGCCCCGCTCATGGAACAGACCTTTACAGAAAGAGTGCTCGAAGTACTCAGCCCCCTGTTCGATACCATCTTTATAGGGGTAAAAAGAAAGCCCCACCCTCTTGAAGACCTTGTGGCACTCCCCTTTATAGCAGACTCTGTGGACATAAAGGGCCCACTTGCTGGTATATACACTGCCATGAAGACCACGACCAGCCCGTGGCTCTTTGTCATAGCCTGTGACATGCCGCTTGTAAGAAGAGAGCTTATAGTGTATCTTGCAGAAAGAAGAGATAATAACCACTGTGTGGTGCCTGTGGTGAGAGGCAAAGCCCAGCCACTGTGCGCATTCTACAACAAAGAGGCACTCCTTGAACGGGTAGAGCAATACATCAGAAACGGCGGAAGAAACCTAAAGGACTTTCTCAACTCAGGCGATATAAAAACCTGTTATGTAGAAGAAAAAGAACTTTCGGCAGCTGACCCCGAACTCGTCACATTCATCGACATAGATACCGCACAGGATGTGGCGGTTGTTGAAAAAATATTAAGGGAGGGCACCAGATGAAGACCGTCTCCGAGGCTATAAAGACTGTGCTGGAGCACATAAACCCCTGTGGCACCGAGGAGGTATCCATATTCGACTCTGCTGGAAGGGTTCTTGCAGAGGATGTCTATTCGAACAGAGACCATCCACCCTACGATGTTTCTGCCATGGATGGCTATGCAGTAAGGAGTGAGGACATAAAAGATGCATCGAAGGAACACCCTGCGGTACTCAGGATAGTGGAAGACATAATGGCAGGCTCCATGCCCCAGAAGACCATCCAGACTGGAGAGGCAGCCCGTATAATGACAGGTGCCCCCGTACCACAGGGAGCAGACACGGTGGTAAGGGTTGAAGATACAGATACCGATGGCACTGTGGTGAAGATATTCACCCCTTCGTCGCGTGGGACAGACATAAGAAGAAAGGGCGAGAACCTGCGGGAAGGTGAGACGGTACTTCACAGGGGTATGGACATAAAGCCTGCAGAGGTGGGCATACTCGCCATGGTAAAGAAGAAGACCGTAAGGGTTGGAAGAAAGCCGGTTGTTGCGGTACTCTCAACAGGAGACGAGCTTGAAGGGCTGGACGAAGAGTTCGACCCGCTGAAGATACCCGATGCAAACAGCTACACCCTCATGGCACAGCTTGCTCTTACGGGTGCAGAGCCAGAACTCATAGGTATAGCAAGGGACAGAAAGGATGAGCTCAGGGACAAACTCTTACAGGCACTCAAGTGCGATGCCGTGGTGGTCTCGGGCGGGGTTTCGGTAGGACACCACGACTTTGTAAAGGAGACCATCAAGGAACTTGGCATAGACATGAAGTTCTGGCGCGTTGCCATAAGACCCGGACATCCCTTTGCATTTGGCATATCCCAAGAGGGCACACCCATTTTTGCCCTACCCGGTAACCCCGTCTCAACACTTGTATGTTTTGAGGTCTTCGTTGTGCCCGCCATAAGAAAAATGCTGGGAGCAAAGAGACTGTTCAGAAAGGCTATAAAGGTTACCGTTGGTGGCATGGTGAAGGATAAAAAGGGAAGGACAAACTTCATGCGCGTGAGAATAGAGAACACGCCTAAAGGCACGGTGGCAAGGCTTACAGGCAGACAGGGCAGTGGCATACTTATGAATGTGGTTGGTGCAGATGCACTTCTCATAGTGCCAGAGGAATACGACAGATTAGAAGACGGCGACAGTGCGGTCTGCCAGCTCCTCTGTATACAGAGCTTTCAGGAAAGACCTGCTGTAAGCGAGGTGTAAAGATGGCCGACACTTTGAAGGTGGGTATCGTGACCCTATCTGACAGGGCATCACGCGGAGAATATACAGACCGCGGTGGGCCGAAGGTGGAAGAACTTCTCAGAAGATTCCTTGAAAGCAGCTGGGAGGCTGTAAAGAAGATACTACCCGATGACGAGAAGCTTCTGGAAGACACCCTACGCAGCCTTTCAGACGATGAGGGCTGCCAGCTCATAATAACCACAGGCGGAACAGGACCAGCCCCAAGGGATGTAACCCCCGATGCCACTCTTCGCGTGTGCCAGAAGATACTGCCGGGTTTTGGCGAGCTCATGAGGGCAATATCCTACAAAAAGGTTCCAACAGCCATACTCTCACGCCAGACAGCAGGCATATACAACAACAAAACCCTTATAGTGAATCTTCCCGGCAAGCCCGCTGCTATAGAGGACTGTCTGCCAGCCATATTTCCTGCCGTGGTAGACTGCCTTGATCTGCTCGGTGTCAAGGGTGTGGAGGTGAACAGGGCCGAGGTTTCTGTCCACAGGCCCCACAGGGAGGATTGACAAACAGATTGAACTTGAAATCTTATTCTGATAAAATTTCTCCTGTAGGTAATACAAATACCCTCAAAAAGGAGATGATAAAGTGAAGGTAGGAACAGAAAAGATGTTAAGAATAAAGTATGTGTGTCTTCATCCTTCCTGCCAAGTCTTCTGCAGAAAGGGTGAGCTTCTGCTCGACGAGGACGAGTTCAAAGAGCTCTCCGGAAGGACCGAGGCAGAAGATACCTTCAGAAGCCCTGCGGACATATGCAGAATGGGGTACGCACAGGAGTTCAGGGTAGTGGAGGTCAACAGGGCATTCGAGGGCGAAGAACAGGCTGAGAAGAAGAGAACAGCCGATGACGACCCCCTCGTAATGCTCACGGAAGAACATCAGGAGGTACTCAAAAAACTGGAGCTCATAGAGGAACAGGTAAGAAAGCGCGACATAGACGGGCTCTGGGTCTCAACGGCACATCTTGAAAACGACATAATACTGCACTCCATAAAGAAAGAAGAAGAGTCTCTGTTTCGTATGATAGAGGACAGAATCCCCATGGGTCCTGCACTCATCGGAATAATGAAAGAAGACCACCGTGAGTTCATATCCATACTCCACGGTTTCCGCTGTGGCCTTCAGGACGGTGAAATACTCGATGGGCCGGTGAACTCACTTATAGCAAACTTAAGACACCACATAAAGAAAGAGGATGAGGAATTCTTCACACTCATAGACGACCACCTTGAGGACGAGGACAGAAAGGTGCTCCTCGACCAGATGAAAGAGCTCGAGAAGGCACACATCCCGCTTGACCCCGGCGACAGAAAGGCAAAGGGGCTTTCACCCTTCTCTGAGGACAGAAGAAAGATGGACGCAGAGATACTCGCCATAAAGGCACTCACCTCAAAGGGTGATGATAGCTGCTGTGGACACTGACGACCGCTGCCAGCATTAAGCCCCACAGGTAACTCGGACAATATAAAAAGGGAGAGGTTTTAAAAGCCTCTCCCTTTTGTTTTTCTACCTTTCCACACTTTACTGGGGTGTTGCTGTTGGTGGTGTCTTCGTCTCCGGCATGTTTGGTATGCCGAACTTTTCGTTGAATATGGTAACTATGTAGAGAAGTGTACGGTGGTTCAGAAGAAGTCCCCTGTAGAGCTGAGTCTTTGTGAGGCTATCGAAGTAGAACTCGTAAGAGAACTGTATCTGCTGTATCACACCCTGCTGGTCTGTGTTCATATCGAAGCTGTTGTCAAGGAACAGCAGGTCCTTCCTT
>DRQE01000113.1 GCA_011371515.1 Deltaproteobacteria bacterium | reverse complement strand
TGACCCTGCCGGAGGGTGTTGAGATGGTGATGCCCGGAGATAATGTGAGTATAGATGTTGAGCTTATAACACCGATAGCCATGGAAGAGGGACTGAGGTTTGCAATAAGAGAGGGTGGCAGGACTGTAGGCGCAGGTGTGGTAACCAAGGTTGTGGAATAAAATAAAAACTATTTAGCGGGGTTTTGAAAGTTGGAAAGCCAGAGGATAAGGATAAGACTTAAGGCTTATGATCACCGTCTTCTTGACCACTCTGTCAAGGAGATAGTGGAGACAGCCCGTAGAACAGGAGCACGGGTCAAGGGACCCATTCCACTTCCGACGAGGATTTCCAAGTTCTGTGTGCTCAGGTCTCCACATGTGGACAAGAAGAGCCGTGAGCAGTTCGAGATAAGGACACACAAACGGCTTATAGACATAGTGGAGCCCACGGCACACACGGTGGATGCCCTTATGATGCTGGACCTTCCAGCAGGGGTGGATGTGGAGATAAAACTAAGTGAATAGGTGACAGCGTATGATTGAGGGTCTTATTGGTAAAAAGCTGGGTATGACGAGAATATTCACAGGCGATGAGGATGTGCCTGTAACTGTGATAAAGGCCGATGGGTGCTATGTGGTGCAGAAGAGGACCACAGAGAAGGACGGCTATGAGGCAGTCCAGCTCGGGTTCGAAGAGAAGAAGCCCAAACGGGTGAATAAACCCATGGCTGGCCACTTCAAGAAGGCAGGCACCCCATGTTTCTATCACTTGAGGGAGTTTCGTGGTACAGGACTCGATGAGCTTAAGGTGGGCCAGAAGATAACCCTCAAGGATGTCTTTGAGGTGGGTGAGTTTGTGGATGTTACAGGCCAGTCGAAAGGTAAGGGGTTTGCAGGTGTAATGAAGAGGTGGAGCTTCAGGGGTGGACCTGCAAGCCATGGCTCGATGCACAACCGTGCACCGGGCTCGATTGGACAGAGCTCTTTCCCCTCAAGGGTTTTCAAGGGGATGAGGATGGCAGGCCATCATGGGGCAAAGAGGGTTACGACCCAGAACCTTAAGGTGGTGGCAATAAAAGAGGATGAGGGTTTACTGCTTGTAAAAGGCTGTGTGCCCGGCCCGAAAGGGGCTGTGGTTGTTATAAAGAAGTCCATAAAGAAGAGAAAGGTAGAAGAGTAAGGCTATGGCAACCATAGATGTTTTGAACATAGAGGGCTCCAAGAAGGGAGAGCTTCCCGTAGACGAGAATATATTCGACGGTACTGTCAACGAGGCACTCTTCTATGAAGTGGTAAGGATGCAACTTGCAAACAGAAGAAGTGGCACTGCATCCACGAAGACGAGGGCAGAGGTAAGCGGAAGTGGACGCAAGCCTTGGCGTCAGAAAGGCACGGGTAGAGCAAGGGCAGGCTCTATAAGGTCTCCGCTGTGGCGTCACGGTGGGGTTGTCTTTGGGCCAAAGCCACGGGATTATTCCTACAGCGTGCCAAAGAAGGTCGTAAAGGGTGGGCTTAAGTCTGCCATACAGTACAAGATAAACGAAGGTAAACTCAGGATTTTCGATAGCCTCACAGTAGATGAGCCGAAGACGAAGAAGGCTGCAGAGCTTTTCAGTAGGCTCGGTATAAAGGATGCACTCATCGTGATAGATGGTGATGACAGGAATCTGAGGCTTGCAGTAAGGAATCTTAAGGACTTTAAGTATCTTGAACTCAAGGCACTCAATGTGTACGACATCCTCTGTTACGATGAGCTTGTTACAACAGAGGATACATTCAAAAAGATAGAAGAGAAGCTCAGGGTGGAGTAAAGATGGATATCTATTCGGTGATAAAGTCTCCAGTAATAACAGAGAAGGCAACGCAGGAGCTTGGCGAGGGTAAGGTCTGCTTCTGGGTGGATGTGCGGGCAAATAAGCAGGAGATAAAGACGGCGGTGGAGAAGATATTCAATGTCAAGGTGGACAGCGTAAATACCCAGATAGTGCCCGGCAAACTCAGAAGGATGGGCCGCTTTGCAGGAAAGACACCCAAGCGCAAGAAGGCATATATAAAACTTAAGGAAGGTTACACTATAGACATATTCGGAAGTGGTGGGGTATAAGAGATGGCTGTAAAGGTATATAAACCGATAACACCCGGTACAAGAGGAATGAGCACCCTTGTATACGAGGGGCTGGCAAAGAAGAGGCCGGAGAAGAGCCTTACGCTGCCCAAAAAGCGTATATCAGGGCGTAACACTAACGGAAGGATTACTGTAAGGCGTCGTGGTGGTGGACACAAAAGACTTTACAGGATAATAGACTTTAAAAGGGATAAGCACAACATACCGGCAAAGGTTGCTGCTATTGAGTATGATCCAAACCGCAGTGCAAACATAGCGCTTCTGCACTATGTGGACGGAGAGAAGCGCTACATACTGGCACCTGAGGGACTCAAGGCAGGGGATACCGTTGTTTCCGGTGAGGATGTGGATATAAGGGTTGGCAACGCACTGCCGCTGAGGTCCATACCCCTCGGAACATTCATACACAATATAGAGATGAAGCCCGGAAAGGGCGGGCAGCTTGTTCGTGCAGCCGGCGGATACGCACAGCTTATGGCAAAGGATGGCGATTATGCCACTCTCAAGATGCCAAGCGGAGAGATAAGGCTCATACATCAGGACTGCTACGCCACGATAGGACAGGTTGGAAACATAGACCACGAGAATGTGAGCATAGGCAAGGCAGGCAGAACCCGCTGGCTCGGAAGAAGGCCCAAGGTGAGGGGTGTGGCGATGAATCCGGTAGACCATCCCCACGGTGGTGGTGAGGGTAAGAGCAAGGGTGGAAACCATCCGATGAGCCCATGGGGTATGCCAACGAAGGGTTACAAGACGAGAAGAGAGAAACCGTCTGACAAGTATATACTAAAGAGGAGGAAATAAGGGGTGAGGTCTTCCAAAAAGGGTCCTTTTATAGACGAGCATCTGCTGAAGAAGATTCAGGCAGCGCATGAGTCGGGCTCGAAGAAGGTTATAAAGACATGGTCGAGAAGGTCGACCATAATACCGGAGATGGTGGGTCTCACCATAGCGGTACACAACGGAAAGAAGTTTATACCCGTCTTTATTACAGAGAATATGGTGGGACACAAGCTTGGCGAGTTTGCCCCTACAAGAACCTTCAGGGGACACGCAGGGCTTAAAAAGACAAAGGTGGGTAGATAGGCTATGGAAACACGGGCTATTGCAAGATATGTAAGGGTATCGCCACGCAAGGCAAGGCTTGTTGTAGACCTTATAAGAGGCAAGAAGGCAGAAGAGGC